>JAIROF010000110.1 GCA_031257655.1 Prevotellaceae bacterium
AACCTCGAACTGATGCTAAATACCCAACTCCTGCTCGGCAAATCCGATACCGAATACGCCGCAAACGGCAATGTGTATGCCGCATTTGCACGGCTGAAATGGAGTTTTTGATTTGCACAGATTCTGCTTTTTCGGCTAATTCTTTTTTTTGAGGCGCTATGAAAAGATTGTATAGCCAATCCCACTTCTCCCGCATGGCAGTGGTATGGTGGGAGATTGGCTCCGCTTCGCTCCGCTTCCTCGGCTGCGCTACCAATGGCGGAGCGGTACTTCTCGTCATTTTTTTTTCGCTTCTCCTCAGAAATATCAGCTCGGAGTGACCGCATCGTCCGGACTACTCCCGAATCTTTGCTTGTGAACCTGTGGGCTATCCCTGAAATCTTTTCGTTCGTTTTTCACCGGTATCCACTTTTTCTTGTAGATTTGTGTAACAAATTTCGCGCTGCTTCGTCTTCTTACCGAAAGGCGTTAATCAACAAAAAAACAGCTTGCATATCACTCAATGGATAAAACAGGTTTTGATCAGCTGGTAGCGCAGCTGCGGCCAAAGATGTACCGCTTTGCGCTTGCCTTTGTCAAGCGGCATGACGAGGCCGAAGATGTAGCCCAGGATGTGAGCCTGAATCTTTGGAGGAGGCGGGCAAGCCTGAGCTCGCTGCGGAGCGTGGAGGCCTACGCCATGAGCGCCGTAAAGAACCGCTGCTTAGACTACCTTCGCTCCATGCCGGGCAAAACCGACGAGCTGACAGCCTCCCTGCACCCCGCGCACGAGCAAACGCCCCTTGCCGCCGTAGAGCAGGCCGACATGGTAGCCCAGGTCGGAAAGCTCGTAGAAGGCCTGCCCGTGCAGCAGCAGATGGCGATTCGCCTGCGCGACGTTGAGGGCTACGAGCTGAGCGAAATAGCGGAGATCCTCAGCATGAATGAGGGGGCGGTGCGCGCCAACCTGTCGCGTGCGCGCCAAAAAATACGCGACCAACTTTTTAAACAGCAGCAGCTATGGATGAACAGAAAGTAAAAGCATTGCTCGATCGCTATTTTGACGGGGCAACATCGCTCGCCGAGGAGCAGGCCTTGCGGCGCTTCTTTGCCGGCGGCCACGTGCCGGCAGCGCTAAAACCCTACAGCCCTTTGTTTGCCTTCTACGCCGGCGAAAAGGCCGTTACCTGTCCCGCGCCGGCTGGAGCGGGACGCGCCCTAAGGCTGAGGTGGTGGATGGCGGCGGCGGCCATCGCGGCAGCCATCGCCATCCCCCTGACCATCGGGCTGCTTGCCCCGACGCAGGACGCCTACACCCACTACCTGAACGGCAAGCGGGTGTACGACAGGGAGGTCGCCATGCAGCTCGCCGACCACCAGCTCCAAATCCTGGCCGCCTCCATGCAGCGCGCAAAGGCCGGCGTGGAGACCTTCGAAAAGCTGCACGACGCAAGCCAACACTTGGAGCAGCTGGACAAAATCCGCCTGATGCTCCGGCAGGTGGACGACATGATTTCCGTCGCCACCACCACAACAACCGATAAAATTACCCACTAAATCAAAAATCTAAAAATGAAAAAGGCACGCAACCTACTCATGCTCGCCGCGCTGATGAGCCTGACAGCGGCAAGCGCTTACGGACAAAAACCTGTCTACGAAGACCCTGTACCCCAAATTCTGGATGCATACGAAGAAAAGGAAGGCGTGGAGGCCATTACCATTTCCCCCACCGCCATACTTGCCCTGATAAAAAACGGCAAAGCGCAGGACAAGAAAACAAAAGAGCTGCTATCCAAGATTACGGAGCTGCGCATCCTCATCGTGGGCAGCGACAACCTGATGGAGCAGCTGAAGGCTGAGCTGAATCCCGCCCTCCAAAAGGGGTACACGCAAATCATGAAGGCAAAAGTTACGGGAAACCACATGCTGCTTTACGCCCAAAACATCCCCGAAAATGCCGAAAGTAGCCGCCGGAACGCCCTGCTCGCCATCATCTCCGAGCCGCAATCCGCCTCCGTAATGTACCTCTCCGGCGACGTTGACGCAAGCCTGACGGAGGCGGTAATGAGCGGTAAAATCAGCGTATCGGGAAAAGATGATAAAAACAAAAAAAAATAACCCGCTAAATATCCGAACATAAATCTGAAAATGAATCTGAAAATGAAAATGAAAATGAAAAAAGCCATCGCCACCTTTTACCTTACCTGTCTTGCAGGCGGCATAGCCGTTGCGCAGACGTCCGTCAGAATAGGCGACATGGAAATTACCTTCAGGAAAAACGATACGACAGTGGTGTATGCGCACAGCAGGCCGGTAAACCCGCCGGAGCGCAGCGCTACGCACAAAAAAAGCGTCTACAACGCCAGCGAAAGCGGTATATTCATCGGCTTTGGGTTTGCCATCCCCAACAGCGGCAGCGCATGCTACGCCGTTACGGGCGGCTCCTCCTACAACTTTGACGTCGGATTTCGCTGGTACACGCACTTCAACCGCAGGCTTGCCGTAGGAGGAACGCTTCAGTACTCGTTCTACAGGTACCGGTTGCGCGATGCTTTGAGCGATTCGCTCTTCAAGTCCGCCGTTCTCGGCTCCTTTGTGCCCTCCTATGAGGTCAGGAAGCAGGAGTTTCGCAGCAACAACCTTGCCCTGGGCGTATTTACCCGATTCTACCTTATTCCACGAAAGCACTACGTAGACCTGGGCGTTCAGGGCGACTGGGCGGCCGGCAGGTACTACAAGCTCCTCTACCCGCACGACGGCAAGCAAAAATTCCACGCAGACAACACCTTCAGCGCCTTCACAGCGTCTGCCATAGCGCAGATAGGGTGGAGAGGCAAGGCCATTTTTGCCTACTACCGCCTGACGGATGTTTTCGACCACAGCGCACTCGCCAGAGACCTCCCGCCGCTCTCCATCGGCTTTCGGCTGGAGCTGGATTGAGGCAAACGCGACAGGGCAAGGCGCCGGCCTCAAAAATTGGGGCGCACCAATGTTGACATTTATTAAAAATTTGTTGTCCATTATTCTTGCTTAATGGGCGACTAATTCCTAATTCCTAATTCCTAATTCCTAATTAAAAAAGATGTTTTCCGAGGTTGAAATTTTTCCGCTGGTAGATGCCGAAGGCAATGTAACGGGGAAGGCCACCCGCGCCGAGTGCCACAGCGGCAGCAAGCTGCTGCATCCGGTGGTGCACCTCCACTGCTTTGATGCGCAGGGGCGTTTGTACCTGCAAAAGCGAGCCGCGCACAAGGATACGTATCCGGGGCTGTGGGACACCTCGGTAGGAGGCCACGTGAGCTACGGCGAAGAGGTTGGCGCCGCGCTGATGCGGGAGGCGGGCGAAGAGCTCGGCCTGCGCGATGTCCACCCGCTTTTCCTGTTCCGCTACGCTTACGAATCGGAGGTTGAGCGCGAGCTGGTGTACGTTTACGGCGCTACCCTGTCGCAGCCCCCGCGTCCGGATGGCGTGGAGGTGAGCGATGGCCGATTCTGGAGCGTGCAAGAGGCGCTGGCCGCGCTCGGAAAAGGAATCCTTACGCCAAGCTTCGAGGGGGAAATTCACCGTATGCTGCACGCCATGAAAAAGTTTAATTTTAACGGTTAGAGGCTATGCCCTCTTTTGGCATCCCAAGCCTGCTGCTCACAGGTGCCGTAGCTTTGCTCCAAACCCAAACCCAAACCCAAACCCAAACCCAAACCCAAGCCCAAGCCCAAGCAATTCAACCCAAGCAAGAAGCCACCGTCCGGATAATGACCTACAGCGTAAGTAGGGGCGGGGTTTGCCCGCCCAATTAGGAATTGGCGCAAGCGTAAAAAATTAAAAATTCAACGCCCAAAATTTCGGCAACCGCCAATGCCAAAGCAGCAAACTTGGGCAAGCCGAAATGCGTAGCATTTCTTTTGCGCTTTGGGGTTGCAATTATTGCGCCTTTTTTGCTACCTTTGCAGCCCTTATAGTGAAATAGAGAGCACAAAAAACTCAGGAATGGATAAACGTTGGATACGAAAAGCGAATGGCGCTTCGCGCGTGGTGGAGGAGCTGTCGCTGGCGCTCTCCGTTGAGCGCTCGCTGGCAAACCTGCTTGTTCAGCGCGGCGTTTCTACCTACGCTACCGCCAAGGCCTTTTTTCGGCCTCAGCTGGACGACCTGCACGACCCGTTTTTGATGAAGGATATGGATAGCGCCGTCCTGCGCTTAGAAAAGGCGGTTGACAGCGGCGAAAAAATTCTGGTCTACGGCGACTACGACGTTGACGGTACCACCGCCGTTGCGGTCGTCTACTCCTTCCTTAAGGCACAGGGCGTTTCCGCCTCCTACTTTATCCCCGAGCGATACCTCGACGGCTACGGCGTTGCCTTTCGCGGAATAGACCATGCGGTGAGCGTGGGCGCAACCCTCGTCATTGCGCTCGACTGCGGAATAAAGGCGGTCGATAAGGTGACCTACGCCAAAAGCAAGGGCGTGGACTTCATCATTTGCGACCACCACCTTCCCGGCGCAGACATCCCCAACGCCGTGGCGGTATTAGACCCGCAGCGCCCCGATTGCCGCTACCCCTACAAGGAGCTGTCGGGATGCGGAGTGGGGTACAAGCTCCTCCAGGCCTACTGCCGGCGGCGCGGAATCCCCGACGACACGCTCTCGCCCCTGCTCGACCTCGTTGCCGTGAGCATAGCCTCCGACATCGTGCCCATTACCGGCGAAAATCGCGTCATGACCTACTACGGCCTCCGCCGCCTCAACACCAACCCCCGCAAAGGGTTGCAGGCCATCATGCGGCGCTCGGGCCTGAACGAGCATCCGGTGGGCGTTGACGACATCGTGTTCCGTGTTGGCCCACGCCTCAACGCCGCAGGACGCATGGAATCCGGAAAAACGGCGGTTGACCTCCTCACCGCAGAAACCGACCAGGTGGCCGACGAAATGAGCGACATCATCAACGACCAAAACAACGACCGCAAAAACGTTGACCGAAGCATTACCCTCGAATCCATCAACATCATAAACCAAAACCCGCAGCTGCAGGCAAAAAAAACCATCGTCCTCTACAACCCCGAATGGCTGAAGGGCGTGGTGGGGATTGTGGCCTCGCGCCTCGTGGAAACCTTCTACCGCCCGGCCATAGTGCTCACGGAAAGCAACGGAATGGCAACCGGTTCTGCGCGCAGCATCCCGGGCTTCGACCTCTACCAGGCCATAGAGCTCTGCGCCGACCTCCTGGCCAACTACGGAGGCCACATGTACGCAGCGGGACTTACCATGAAGGCCGAAAACGTTGAACCCTTCATTAACCGCTTTGAAGAGGTGGCCAACCGAATGATTTCGCCCGATATGCTCATTCCCCAGGTGGAAATCGACGCGGAAATAGGCTTTGCCGAAATAACCCCCAAGTTTTACCGTATCCTCAAGCAGTTTCAGCCATTTGGCCCGGGAAACATGGCGCCCGTATTCCTTACGCGACGCGCTTACGGATACGGAAACATGCGCCTTGTGGGCGTCGATAGCGAGCACATAAAGCTCGACCTCATTCAGGAGGATACCCCCTATAGACCCCTCCCCGCCATCGCATTTGGACAAGCGCGATTCTTCGACTACATCCAAAGCGGTAAGCCTATTGACGTCTGCTACTCCATTAACGAAAATAGCTACCGAGGAAACGTTACCCTACAGCTGCGCATTAAGGACATCAAAAAAAGCGAAGAAGCAACTTGAATTAGGAATTAAGAATTAGGAATTAGGAATTAGGAATTGCGCAAAGCGCGGGTGATAACTTCTGCATTTTGCATCCTGCATTCTACATTTTACATTCTACATTCTACATTCTGCATTCTGCATTCTACATTCTGCATTCTGCATTCTACATTCTGCATTCTGCATTCTGCATTCTACATTCTGCATTCTGCATTCTACATTCTACATTCTGCATTCTGCATTCTGCATTCTACATTCTGCATTCTGCATTCTACATTCTGCATTCTGCATTCTGCATTCTACATTCTACATTCTGCATTTTGCATTCAATATTATTGCAGGATTAAAAAAAATGCTTACCTTTGTGCCGCATTTGGTACCATAGCCGAGTGGTTAGGCACCGGTCTGCAAAACCGGTTACAGCGGTTCGAATCCGCTTGGTACCTCACCTACATCTACATTTCACCTGAGCGCAGCGAAGGTCGCTTTAAGCTCATCATCAAATTTTTGCGTAGCATCTCTGCGCGCTACAGACAGCCAAAATCCGCTATCCCCAACCCCTTTTTACCCCGCCCTGATTTCTAAGATGGAGGCTAACTTTTTTTGTCGAGCTCCCGCATTGAAGCATCTTTCTGCTTATCGGCTATTTTTATCGGCTATCTTTAGCGTAGGGAACCGCTAAAAATCCAAAAAAACAAGGCCTGCGGCTGAGGCAAAAGCGGAGCTTGCTGAAGTAGATGAGCCCTTCGCCGAGGAGCGTAGCGCCGAGCGTGGGGTTTCTATAGGCGCCTTTATAGCAATATTTAACAGGGCTGGGGCACCAATTACACGCCATCTCCTTACCTTTGTGCCGCCAAATTGCTACCTGCTTTGGCATTTGTAAGCGTCTGAGGTAATCGTAAAACAATAAAATCATCGTTCATGCACTATCATCCGCAAACCTTGCAGCAAATGCTGCAGCAAAGCGTACAAAAGTATAGCGACCGTCGCTGTTTTTCATTTGTTGACGGTCAACCATTTACCTACGCCGAGTTGGGAGAGAAAGTTGGTGAAATTCAGCGCCTGCTCTCCTCCTGCGGCGTCCAACCCGGCGACAAAGTTGCCATTTTGAGCCACAATATGCCCAGCTGGGGCGCGTCGTACGTGGCGATTACCGCTATGGGCGCCGTGGTGGTGCCGCTCCTGCCCGACTTCTCAAAGGTGGAAATCGAAAACGTGCTCAACCACTCCGACAGCAAGGCGATATTCGTTTCAAAGCGCCTGCGACCCAAGATCGACGAAATAAATATTCCGAACATCGCCACGCGCATTCTGCAGGATACGCTCACCGTATACGAGGCGAGCGCCGCGCCGCGCAAGGCTCGGCCCTTGCAGCACACCGTAAAGCCGGGCGACCTGGCGGCCATCATCTACACGTCGGGCACAACCGGCAAAAACAAAGGCGTGATGCTCACCCACCGAAACCTCATGTCGCAGCTCGAAATGGCGCGAAACCTGCAGCCGGTGGATAAGGATGACGTTTTTTTGTCGATACTCCCCCTGTCGCACACCTACGAAAACAGCTTCGGGCTTCTCCTGCCGCTGCTGTGCGGGGCCTCGGTTTACTACCTCGACAAGGCGCCTACGCCAAGCGTCCTGCTGCCCGCCGTGGAGAAGGTGCGGCCTACCTACATGCTCACCGTGCCGATGATTATCGAAAAAATTTTTCGGGGAAAAATACTGCCGCAGCTCAAGGCCAGCGCGCTGACGCGGTTTTTGTACTCCATCCCGCCGCTGCGCAAGCTCATGCACCGCAAGGCTGCCCGAATGCTCTACCAGACCTTTGGCGGAAACCTTAAGTTCTTTGGCATTGGCGGCGCCAAGCTCGACCCGGTGGTGGAAAAATTCCTCATCGAAGGAAAAGCGTTTCCCTACGCCATCGGCTACGGCCTTACCGAAACCGCCCCGCTCCTTGCCGGGGCAACCCCGGACAAGGTGAAGTTTCAGTCCACGGGGGCGGTGCTCAACGGCGTGACCATGAAAATCCACCGCCCGAACGCCATGACCGGCGAAGGCGAAATATGGGTGAAAGGCCCTAACGTCATGCCCGGATACTACAAAGACCAGGCGCTCACCTCCGAGGTTTTTAGCAGCGACGGATGGTTCAAAACCGGAGACCTCGGCGCGTTCGACAGCAGGGGAAACCTCTACATCAAAGGCCGCCTCAAGACCATGATTTTGGGTGCAAGCGGCGAAAATATTTACCCCGAAGAAATAGAATCGGTCATCAACAACTTTAGGTACGTGCGCGATTCGCTGGTGGTAGAGCAAAAAGGGCGGCTGGTGGCCATGGTGCGCTTCAACCCCGACGAGCTGGAGCAGACGCTGCACGAAATGCGCGTGGAGGCCGAGCACTACGTGGAGCACCTCAAGGCCGAGCTCAAAGCTTACGTAAACTCTCAGGTAAGCCGATTCGCGCAAATATCGGTGGTCGTTGCGCTCCCGTCGGATTTTGAAAAAACGCCAACCCTCAAAATCAAGCGCTACCTCTACATGAGCCAGAAGTAGCCAACCCTGCGCAAGGCGAAGGCCTGCTGCGGCCATCCGCTACATGAGCCGGAAGTAGCCAACCCCTGCGCAAGGCGAAGGCCTGCTGCGGCCATCCGCAGCAGCGCTTTGCCCCCGTTCTCCTGTACCAATACAACCTCAATAGCGGAGTGCGCTGAAAACAGAAAACATAAATACCACAGGCAGCATTTACCCTGCCACCTTTGAGGCCAAGCTGGGGTTTGACGCCATCCGCGCCATGGTTGCGGGCAAATGCTCCACCGAGCGCGCCCGCGAAATGCTTGGCGAGGCGGCTTTCTGCATCCAGCCGGAGGCGGTGCGCGAGCGGCTGGAGCAAACGGCGGAAATGCAGGAGATTTGTGCGCTCGAAGCCACCTTCCCGCAGAGCGGATACGTAGATGTGCTGCACTTTCTGGGCAAGGTTGGCGTAGAAGGCGCCTACCTCGACGAGCCGGAGCTCCTCACGCTGGCGCAGCTGGCCGATACCGCAAGCAGCATCGCAGCTTTCTTTGCGCGAAATTCCGACGCGCCGCCGCCCTCCGCCGCCTCTTCCGTCACCTCATCCGCCACCGCCGCTTCCGCCACCGCCGCCGCCCGCAAAGCCGACCGCTACCCGCGATTGGCGGAAATGGCGCAGGCGCTGCAAACCTTAGCGCCGGTGAGCAGGGGCATAGCCGGCCTCGTTGACCGGTTTGGTCGGGTGAAAGACAGCGCGTCGCCCGAGCTGGCGCTCCTGCGCCGCCAGCTGGTGGAGGTGCAGCAGCAGGTAGGGCGCCGCATGCAGGCCATCCTCCGGAAGGCGCAGGCCGACGGCTACGCGGACGCGGACGCCGAGGTCAGCATCCGCGACGGGCGGGCGGTGATACCCGTGAGCGCAAGCGCCAAGCGAAAGGTGGCGGGGATGGTGCTCGACGAATCGGCCACCGGAAAAACATCCTTCATTGAACCGGCCGAAGTGGTAGAGCTCAACAACCGCCTGCGCGAGCTCGGATTTGCCGAAAAGCGCGAGGTGGTGAAAATTCTCATCCAATTTACCGCTTTCCTTCGCCCCTTTCTGCCGCCGCTCACGCAGGCCGCCGAGCTGGTGGCGCGCGTTGACTTCATCCGCGCCAAGGCGCTTTTTGCAAACAGCATCGGCGGCGTAAAGCCTGCCCTGGTAGACGGGCAAGCCATAGCGTGGCGCAGCGCCCGACACCCCCTCCTCGAAGCCGCGCTCAAGAAGGAGGGAAAAGCCATCGTGCCCCTCGACCTCCACCTCTCGCCGGAAAAGCATATCCTCCTCATCTCCGGCCCAAACGCCGGCGGAAAATCGGCCTGCATCAAAACCGCAGGGCTGCTGCAGTACATGCTGCAGTGCGGCTTTCCCATCCCGGTGGGGGTGGATTCGCAGGCGGGAATTTTCGACGCCATTTTTATTGACATCGGCGATGAGCAGTCGCTCGAAAACGACCTGAGCACCTACAGCTCCCACCTGCAGAGCATGAAGTACTTCCTGCGCCACGCCAGCGCGCGAACGCTCGCGCTCATCGACGAATTTGGCACGGGCACGGAGCCCCAGCTGGGCGGCGCTATCGCGGAGGCTACGCTCGGCGCGCTGGTTGAAAGCAAGGCGTTTGCCATTGTTACCACCCACTACGCCAACCTGAAGTATTTTGCGGGGAATACGCCGGGCGTGCAAAACGGGGCAATGCTTTTTGACGTGCAAAAAATTGAGCCGGTGTTCAGGCTGGAGTACGGCGCGCCGGGCAGCTCCTTTGCCTTTGAGATTGCCCGGAAAATCGGGCTTCCCGATGAGGTCATCAGCAAAGCGCGGGCGCTGCTGGGCGACAAGCACGCGGACTTCGACAAAAGCCTGCGCAGCATTGCCCGCGACCGCCGCTACTGGGAGGAGAAGCGGGCGCGCGTTAAGCTGGCGGACAAGCGGCTGGAGGAGCTTACGCTGCGCTACGAGCGCGAGCTGGCGCAGCTGCGCGACGAGCGAAAGCGCATCATTCAGGAGGCTAAGGAGGCGGCCAAGAAGCTCCTCGGCGAGGCCAACCGGACGATTGAGAACACCATTCGCAGCATAAAGGAGGCGCAGGCCGACAAGGAGAAAACGCGCGAGGCGCGCGCGCAGCTTCAGGCATTTGCCCAGAGCGTGGCAACGCCCGCCGCCGCCGACGACGGCGATGCCGCCATTGCCCGCAAAATGGAGCGCCTCAAGGAGCAGCAGCAGCGGCGGCGCGGCGAAGTGAAGGCGCAGCGCGGCGAGCGCGACCTTGCGCAGGACGCTGACAGGCGCAACCCGAGCGAGGGGCTGCTGTTCGTTGGCGGAGCGGCGCGCATTGTTGGGCAAAGCGTAGCGGGCGAAATCGTAAAGGTGAACGACAACGGCTCGGTGGTGCTGGCGATGGGCAACATCTACACCACCGTAGCGGCCGACAGGCTGGAGCCGCTGAGCCGCAACCTTGCCCGCAGCATGGCCAAGAGCAGCGGTGCAGGCAGCGCCACCCTCTCGGTAGAGCGCCTCAACTTCAAGCCCGCTATCGACGTGCGGGGCATGAGGGCAGATGAGGCGTTGAGGGAGGTGGAGGAGCTTATCGACAGGGCGATGATGTTTGGCGTGGGCGAAGTGCGCATCCTGCACGGAAAGGGAACGGGAGCCCTCAAGGAGCAGATACGCCGCTACCTCAAGTCGCTGCCCGGGGTAACCGCTGTAGCAGACGAGCACGTGCAGCAGGGTGGGGCAGGGGTGAGCGTGGTGAAGCTCTGAGGTATGGGGTGGCGTCCATGTTTGATTGATACGATTCGCAAACAGATAAAAATCTGCGCTGTGCCATAAATTATGTGGGGCGAAAAACCTCTTGTTTGCCTTCCTCTTTTTCGAATGCGTGGACAATTTTGCTCACCAGCGCATGGCGGATGATGTCTTTTTTGGTGAACTCCACCACGCCGACGCCCTTTATTTTGGCGAGCATGGCCATGCACTTGGGCAGCCCCGAATCGCTCCTGCGGGGCAGGTCGATTTGCGTTACGTCGCCCGTAACGATGAACTTTGCGTTTTTGCCCATGCGGGTGAGGAACATTTTCAGCTGCGCCAGCGTAGTGTTCTGCGCTTCGTCGAGTATCACAAAGGCGTGGTTGAGCGTTCGCCCGCGCATGAAGGCCAGCGGAGCAATCTGCACCACGCCGTCTTCCGTAAACTTCTCCAGCTTTTTTGCAGGGATCATGTCGTGGAGCGCGTCGTAGAGGGGTTGGAGGTAGGGGTCGAGCTTTTCCCTCACGTCGCCGGGCAGGAAGCCTAAGCGCTCGCCGGCCTCAATGGCGGGGCGGGTGAGGATGATTTTTTGCACCTCCTTGTTCTTGAGCGCGCGCACCGCAAGGGCAATGGCCGTGTAGGTTTTTCCGGAGCCGGCAGGCCCTGCGGCAAAGAGCAAATCGCAGCTTTCGTACAGCGCTACCAGCTTTCGCTGGTTGGGCGTGCGCGCCTTTATGATGGCGCCGCTGTTGCCGTACACCAGCACGTCGCCGTCGCAGGCGCTGTCGTGCACCTCGGCGGCGTTTTCGTGGTATATCTGCGTAATGGCCTCGCCGGTGATGCGTCCGCGCTTTTGGTAGTAGGCTACGAGGCTGACGAGCTTGTTCTCAAAGTCGTCGATATCGCTCTTTGCGCCAAAAATCTTGAGCTCTCCGCCGCGCGCCACGATTTTCATCTTCGGAAAGCATGCCGCAATGGCGTCGAAGTAAGCGTTGTTGACCCCGTAAAAGTCCACCGGCTCTACATTCTCGAGTACGATAAGTTTTTCTGCCATCTAAGGGTTTAAGGTTAGCCTGTGCGCTGCTGCTGCGCTACAGGGTGGTGATTTTTTCTGTTTTTTTCTTCAAAAATTCTTTGTCGTCGCCTTCGAGGAGCGGGGAGAGGAGCTGGTATACCTTGCCGTGGTACCGGTTGAGGTACTCCACGTCGCACGGGTTGAGCAGCGCGACGTTGAGCGCCTTGAGGTCGATGGGGCAGAGGGTAACGGGCTCCAGCTGCAAGAATTTTCCAAATTCGCTCTCCCCGCTGGGTACCGTCAGCACAAGGTTTTCGATGCGAATGCCGTAGCGGTTTGCCCTGTACACGCCCGGCTCGCAGGAGGTGAGCATGTTTGGCTCGAGCATGGCGGGGTTTTCGTTCAGGCGGATGCTTTGCGGCCCTTCGTGCACGCAGAGGCAGTGCCCCACGCCGTGCCCCGTGCCGTGCAGGTAGGTGAGGTGATGCTGCATGAGCGGCTGCCGCGCCAGCATGTCGAGCTGTGCGCCGCGCGTGCCGTAGGGGAACTTTGCCGCGCTCAGCTGCAGGTGGCCTTTGAGCACCAGCGTGTAGTCGGTTTTCTCCTGCTCGCTTGGCGCGCCGAGGTGTAGCGTCCGGGTGATGTCGGTGGTGCCGCAGCGGTACTGCCCCCCCGTGTCGATGAGGATGAACGTGTCGCGCCCCAGCGCGATGCTGCTCTCCGGCGTGGCCGAGTAGTGGACAATGGCGCCGTGCTCCCGGTAGCCAACGATGGGCGAAAAGCTCTCCTCCAGAAAGTCGGGGCACTGCGCCCGGAGGCGGCGCAGCTGCTCTCCTGCGCCGATTTCGGTCAGGCTGCCGCTGTCCACGTTTTCCTCCAGCCACCTCCAGAAGCGCACCCACGCTACGCCGTCGGCTATCATGGCGCGGCGAATGCCGGCAACCTCCGCCTCGTTCTTCACCGCCTTAAGGAGGGAGATGGCCCCAAACGCGCCGCCCTCCGGCGTCAGCTTGCTGCCGCTCCTTTGCACCGCCTTCTGCGTGCTGACGTTGGTTCTATGGCCGTTGAAGATGACATTTTTTGCGGCGGCAATGCGCTCCAGCTGCGGCTCAAAGTCGCCGTAGGCGTGAATCGACACGCGCTGCTCTTTCAGCCGCGCGGCGTCGCCGGCTTTCAGCTTTTGCGGGTTGATGAACAGGTGAACGCTGTCCGTGTCCAGCTCCACCGCAGCGTAGGCAATGTTCACCGGCGTGTAGGCCACGTCGCCTCCGCGCAGGTTGAGCAGCCACGCCACCTCGTCCAGCGCCGAGGCGATGTATATGCTGTTGGCCTCCGGCTTTAGCTTTGCCCTGAGCGCCTGCAGCTTTTCGGCAATCGTGGCGCCGGCCAGCGCATCGTCCATCAGAAACGCCTCCGTATCGGGCAGCGGCGGGCGGTCGCCCCAGACTTTTTCAAACGGGTCGCTCACGGCCGCGAGGCTGAGCGGCTCCAGCTCCGCCTCCAGCGCGCTGAACCCGGCAACGGCGTACAGCTTGCCGTCCACGCCAACGCTACCTTTTCCCAGCCGGCTCTTGAGGTACGCCGCTATGCTTTCGCTTTCGGGAAGCCCCTCTTTCTTCAGCTCAAACCCCGAATCTTGCAGCTGCTGCTCCGCCTGCAAGAAGTAGCGGGAGTCGGTAAACAGCGCGGCGTCGGCCTGCGTAACCACAGCCGTCCCCGCGCTGCCGGTAAAGCCCGTGAGCCACTCGCGGCATTTAAAGCGGGGCGACACGTACTCGCTAAAGTGAGGGTCGTTGGTGGGAACGATTAGGGCGTCCAAGCCCTGCTGCTTCATGTATTCGCGAAGCGCAAAAAGGTGATTATTCATGGCGGATTTTTAAATTTTGAATTTGGGATGGCGTCCTTATTCTAAGGATAAAAAACGCATATCGTTTCATCGGCAAAGTGATCATTTATTCAGCAAGCTCCGCGTTTGCCTCAGCCGCAAGCCTTGTTTTTTGGGTTTTTTAGAGGTACCCTTTAGTGAATTTTTAGCGTTGTTGTTTTATGGTGTTGTCATTTTGTTGCTGCTAAAGAGAGGCTACCGGTCGTTGAAGTAAAACCGCAGACCTTGGCTGATATACTGTCCAAACTTCCGGTCGGAGCTGATTAAGAGCATCTGCTCCGTTATGGCTTGTGAAATGATAATATGGTCATTGGGGTCGTTGTGCTCTTTCGTGGTAGATAACCGGGCGTATGTGGAAAGATGCTCCCGATTTACAGGCAGCAAGCGGAAATTTGCATTTTCGATGTCTGCCACAATGTCTTCGGCTCTTTTCCATCTACTCCTCTTCAGCTTTCCGCTGTTGTACAAATGAATGATTTCTTTTACGGAGGTTGTACTCACGTAAAACATGTTATTGTAATCATTCAGTATATTCTGCACCCTCCGTATCAATTCTTTCCGGTCGGAAAAGGAGAATAACACGATGTTGGTGTCTAAAAGGTAACGGCGGCTCATAAGCGCTTATTTTAACACGGCACGCATATCCAGTATCTCCAAGTCAAAAAAGTCGGGATATTTTTCCCTCAACATATCCATTCTGCCCGGGCCGGTAAATTCCGGCTCGTCTTTGAGGTATTCGTCGAGCGGTATTTTGCCGACTTCTTTGTCCATGTACCACCCCCTGGGCTCTCTTCTTTTTCTTTTGGCTTTTGCCGGTGCAGCGGGCTTGTCCTCGACGTTTGCTGCGGCTGTTGTTTTTGCTTCCATAATGCGGTTGTTGTTTAAAGTATGCTGCAAAAGTACATGAAAAACTCGGGTTTCCCAAGCGTGCGCAATGAAAAAGGTTTTTTACAGAGGAAAGATACGATTTTTGTGCGAGCTGTGCAGGTTGCTACCGGTCATTTGACGTAGCAAAGCTGCGCTCTTGCCGCATCAAATATCCATGGAGTATGCTCCGCTTTACATGTTAGACCAGCCCCGCTCCAAAGCAAGCTGTGCGAATTGTATGTTCTACATTAAGCCATCCAGCGCTCTGATTTCGGCGTAAGCCCCTCCGTGCTCCGCTGTGAAAACTCGGTGCTTCTCTCTGTGTTCGTATTGCAGAGCTGCACAGAAGTTTTACAGAGGAGCACAGAGAAAGATTGTCGGCGTACGGCAATTGCTCATATTTTTGGTTCTACCGTTATTTGTGTGGAGGTGCGTCTAAATTACCACAAAAAACCAGCATTGCGAAGCTGCCGCTTTCAGTATTTTGCAGCCTCTTTCGATTGTTTTTAATTTCCACCTCAAGTTACGCATGCCGCACAGCGCCGTAGGCGTTGCCCTATAATAACCCCCCAGTGTAAGCTGGGGGCAACAAGTCGCGCCTTGCGCCCAACCCCAGTGGGGAATCGTAGCGGATCTCGGCGCAGCCAATCTCCTACCGCTTCTCCCGTAATGGCGGTGTTGTAAGTAGGAGATTGGCTACGCCGAGCAAAGTGTTTTTGTATGCAAGGCTGGAGCCTTGCTTTTAACCCGACGTAGCGCGGACGCTACGCTGAGCGGGGATAAAAAACGCATGTCGTTTCATCGGCAAAGTGCTCATTTATTCAGCAAGCTCTGCGTTTGCCTCAGCCACAAGCCTTGTTTTTTGGTTTTTTTAGAGGCACCCTTTTGCGTAGCATCGCCCATAAACATTTCGGCTTGCACCGCCATTACAAGCGGAGAGCGTCCGCGCACGGTAATGTAGTTAAAGGGCATTTTTGTGTCTTCGTATTCGGCGCACAAGTTGGCTACCCGGCCTATTTCGCGGGTGTATTCATTATCGGCTTCCTGCTCGTTCAGGAATCCTCCGGCTGTTGCTTCATCAATCAAAGTATCGCAATAGGCCGACACCTCATCGAACAGCCGCCGGCTGTCTATTTCTACGATATTTTCAAATTTTTTAACCATATTGTCAAATCGTTTTGCAATCGATTTTGTCATATTCATTATGCGTACCTAAAAATCTAACGGTCAAGGAATTTGCAATAAATATTACAACGGCGACCATTCTGTAATTATTTCCGCGAATATTAAAAACGTATCTTTCCTTTCCAATATAATCTGCCGACGGAAAATCTGTTTTAATATCCGCATGCGTTCTCCATTCCGCTTTTTCAACAATGACAATCCATCGCTGCAGGGCGCTTCTTGCATCTGCATGATTTTTTATAAAATCGTCTATTATGTCTTTCCGTCGAATATTCATTGCGTCAACTTTGACATCGCAAAGATGATAAACAGTTCAACTTTAGCAAGTTGTTTAATTTAATGAGTGTTAGCATTTTGAGGCAATTGTATTTTTATAAATCAATAAAAATCAGCGATTTTATTCGCAAGTCACACAAATTTTCTTTGTTATCGTTGCGTGCACCCTACCCGCAGGGACGGCACTTGGTCAACCGTGTCGTTTAAGGCTCAAAATTTCCTCACAGCTTTTTCCCGGCCAGCTCCGCCAATTCGCTACGTTCGCCTTTCACCAAGTTTACGTGGGCAAAGATTTCTTCGCCGAGCATACGGTCGCTCAGGTGGGTCAGGCCGTTGGAGCGGATGTCGAGGTAGGGCGAGTCGATTTGCTGAATGTCGCCCGTGAAGACCATTTTTGTTCCTTCGCCGGCGCGGGTTACGATGGTTTTCACCTCGTGCGGCGTGAGGTTTTGCGCCTCGTCGATGATGAAAAAGGTGTTGTTGAGGCTGCGCCCGCGGATGTAGGCCAGCGGGGTAATCATCAGCTTATTTTGCCGTTGCAGCTCTTCGATGTGCACGGCTTCGCGGCTGGTGGGCTTGAGCTTGCTTTTTATCACGGCGAGGTTGTCGTACAGCGGCAGCATGTACGGCATCAGCTTTTCGTTGATGGCGCCGGGCAGGAAGCCCAAATCTTGGTTTTGCAGCGGAATCACGGGGCGCGACAGCAGGATTTGGTCGTAGGAGCCTTCCTGCGCGAGTGCTGCCGCCAGCGCCAGCAGGGTTTTGCCGGTGCCGGCAATGCCCGTGAGCGAAACCAGCTGAATGTCCGGGTGCATGAGCACGTGCATGGCGAACGTCTGCTCGGCGTTGCGCGGCTCAATGCCGTAGGCGCGGAGCTTGTCCACGCGCTTTAGGCGGTTGCTGCGCTTGTGGTAGCACGCCAGCGCGGTGGCTTCGCCGCTTTTGAGGAGGAGGATTTGGTTGGCGTACAGCGGCGGCTTCAGCGCGGCGGCGTCAAGCCCGTCGCTGCCGGAGTACAGCGCGGCGATTTGCTCGGCGGCCACCTCCAGCGTGCCCGCGTCCTTTTTGATGTGGTCAACGTCCTTCACCTGACCCGACAGGTAGTCCTGCGCGTCTATCCCCAGCGATTTTGCCTTCATGCGCAGGTTGACGTCCTTGCTGACGAGCGCCGTTACCCCCTCCGGGCGCTTCCGTTTTTCGTCGTAGGCGACCGCCAGAATGCGGTGGTCGGGCGTAACCTCGTCAAACGAATCCATCATCTCCTGCGTGAACGGCTTGCCCGTGGCTATGCTCAGCCGGCCCAGCGTTTTGCCCAGCGAAACGCCGTCGCCAAACACCCGATCGCCGGCTATGCTGTCGAGGATGCGCACAAACTCGCGCGCGTTGTAGTTGATTTGCTCGTTGCCTTTTTTGAACTTATCCAGCTCCTCCAGCACCACGATCGGTATCACGATGTTGTTCTCCTGAAAGTTGTAAATGCAGCGGTAGTCGTGCAAAATAACGTTGGTATCCAGCACAAATGTTTTGGGTGGCTTACCGGTAGCAGGGATGCCTTTTTTCATACAGTTAGCGTAATTGTGTAGCGTGAATAAAAAAAATAAAAGTAGTAATTTTATTTGGAAAATGGAAGTTGATAAGGGGGAAATGCTCCCTGCTCCTCTGCACACCTCTGCCTGAACTAAAAACTAAAAACTAAAAACTAAAAACTAAAAACTAAAAACTAACGCTACGCGGCATTAATCATCTTAATCCCATCAATCCGAGTTCAGACAGGCGTAAGCCCTCCGTGTGCCTCGTTGGTCGCCGGTATTGTCTGAACTCGGACAAAAATAATAATTGTCACCATATTTTTTTTACCGCAAAAGATAATAAAAAAACATCAGTCGAAATCTAACGCCATCTTGAGTGATGTTGTGGTTAGCTTGCTTAGAGTCGACTTCACTCGACTTCTGTCGACTTCACTCGATTTCTGTCGATTTCTGTCGACTTCTCTCGACGCAATGCATTTCCAAGCCCTGAAGGGGCGACCTGCTAATCAGCGTGGGGTAAAACCCCACGGCTAATCAGCGTGGGGTAAAACCCCACGGCTGAAGGGGCAGCCTGCTAATCAGCGTGGGGTACCCCCTCCTCCCCTCAAATTTTTCCTTCCCCTGCTTGTTAGTTTCGTATTTTTCGTGTAAGTTTGCGCTTCTTTTTTTTTACGGTCATGCCCAGCACTCAACTTTTAATCAGGTATCTCACCACCCGCGTCAAGCGCGTCAACGAGCGTCGGCTGATGCTCGTGTTAAGCGTCGTTACGGGCTTGCTGAGCGGGTTAGCGGCGGTGCTGCTCAAGCACACCGTGCACTTTGTTCAGCACAACCTCGTTGGCTTAATTGGCAAGATAGACGGCGACAGCCTGCTCTACTTTGCCTATCCCGCTTTAGGGATGCTGCTCACCGTACTTTTTGTGAAGTATGTGGTGAAAGACAACATCAGCCACGGCGTAACGCGCGTGCTCTACGCCATATCGCGCAAGGATTCGCGGCTGCCGCGCCACAACACCTACACCTCCATTCTGGCCAGCTCCATGACCATTGGCTTTGGCGGCTCCGTAGGGGCGGAGGCGCCCATCGTGCTCACCGGCTCGGCCATTGGCTCCAGCATTGGGCAAATCCTCCGCCTCAACTACAAGAACATCACCCTGCTGCTGGCGTGCGGCGCGGCAGGCGCCATTGGCGGAATCTTTAAGGCGCCGCTGGCCGGCGTTATCTTCACGCTCGAGGTGCTCATGATCGACATCACCCTATCGTCCATCGTGCCCCTGCTCATTTCGGCGGTAGCGGCCACGCTGGTATCCTTCTTTCTGCTGGGGCCCGACGTAGAGTTTGCCAACGCCATTCAGCCCTACGCCCTGAGCAACCTCCCCTACTACGTGCTGCTGGGCGTTTTTTGCGGCATGGCAGGCTTGTACTTCACGCGCGGCTCGCTTTTCATCGAAAGCCGCTTCAAAAAGCTCAAAGGCCAGTGGCGCAAGGTGCTCGTAGGAGGCAGCATCCTGGGCGTGCTCATCTTCATTTTCCCGCCCCTCTACGGCGAAGGCTACGGCGTGCTCACCGACCTGCTCAACGGCAACTCCGACGCCATGCTGCAAAACTCCATCTTCCCGGATTCCCTGAAAAGCTCCGCCTGGTTTCTTTTTGTTTACCTGCTGCTCGTGCTGGTCTTCAAGGTCGTGGCCATGTCCGCCACCAACAGCGGCGGCGGCGTTGGCGGAACCTTTGGCCCAACGCTCTTTTTGGGCGGCATTTGCGGCTTCTTTGTGGCCAAGTTCGTCAACTTCGTCAACCATGCCGCCGCCTTACCCGAAACCAACTTCACCCTCGTAGGCATGGGAGGCCTCATGGCCGCAGTGATGCACTCGCCCCTCACCGCCATCTTCCTCATTGCCGAAATCACCGGCGGCTACGCCCTGCTGCTGCCCCTCATGCTCACCGCCATCACGGGCTACGCCATCATCTGCTACTTTGAGCCCCACTCCATCTACACCAAGCGCCTGGCGCAAACGGGCGACCTGCGCACGCAGAACAAGGACAAGGCCGTGCTCACCCTGCTGCGCATCGACGCGCTGGTGGAGCGGGATTTCAACCCCGTGCACATCGGCGCAACGCTGGGCGAGCTGGTCAACGTCGTGGCAAAGTCGAAGCGCAACGTCTTTCCCGTCATCGACCGCAGCGGGTGCCTCATGGGCGTTGTCCTGCTCGACGACATGCGCAAAGAAATGTTCAACCCCACCCTCTACCAAACCGCCACCGTAGAGAGCTACATGAGCTCGCCCCCAGACGTAGTAATGGAGAATGAAAGCATGGAAACGGTGCTGGACAAGTTTGAGAAGTCCGGCGCGTGGAACCTTCCCGTGGTCAGCAGCAAGAACGTTTACGTTGGATTTGTCTCCAAATCCAAAATTTTCTCCGCCTACCGAAACCTCCTCGTGCAATTTTCGAGCTAATTCGGCAAACTTTTTCAACGCCTGCGGCAGCGCAACGCCAAGCGCCGGTACCCTCGTAACGATTTGACGGATATCGCGTTGAAAAAGCAAAAGGGGCTACGGGAGGGGGAGGCGAGCCGGTCGGCTTCATAATTTTTGCAAAAAAAACAGAAAAAAATTTGCCGCTTCAAGAAAAAGCGCTACATTTGTACCCTTTTTGGTGGGAGAAAAACAGCTGCAAAATCACCTAACATAACAGCAACGCCGATGTAGCTCAGCTGGCCAGAGCAGCTGATTTGTAATCAGCTGGTCGTGGGTTCGAATCCCTCCATCGGCTCTGTTTTTTTACGAATATTTTACTGGGGGGATACCAAAGCGGCCAAATGGATCAGACTGTAAATCTGCTGTCTTCGGACTTCGGAGGTTCGAATCCTCCTCCCCCCACTACCAAAAACATATAATATTTCGATAGGCAGGCCGCAGGCAGGGAGCGGTAATTTTTTTTTTGCGCCACCCAGCCCCACGCGGCGCAACATGCGGAAGTAGCTCAGTTGGTAGAGCATCAGCCTTCCAAGCTGAGGGTCGCGAGTTCGAACCTCGTCTTCCGCTCCAATGCTGATGTAGCTCAGTGGTAGAGCACTTCCTTGGTAAGGAAGAGGTCATGAGTTCAAGCCTCATCATCAGCTCCCCTTTTTGAATCATCAAATACGTAAAAATTTAAGACCACAATAAATTCACAACAAACACATTTACAGCTATGGCAAAAGAAAAATTTGAAAAAACGAAGCCCCACGTCAACATCGGCACGATTGGGCACGTTGACCACGGTAAGACTACGCTCACGGCAGCCATCACAATGGTTTTGGCCAAGCAAGGCTTGTCGGAAATTCGCGATTTTGCATCCATCGACAACGCCCCCGAAGAAAAAGAGCGCGGCATCACCATCAACACCGCCCACGTAGAGTACCAGACCAAAAACCGCCACTACGCGCACGTGGACTGTCCGGGGCACGCCGACTACGTTAAGAACATGGTTACCGGCGCCGCCCAGATGGATGGCGCCATCCTTGTTTGCGCCGCCACCGACGGGCCAATGCCCCAAACGCGCGAGCACATCCTGCTGGCCTGCCAGGTAAACGTTCCGAAAGTCTTGGTGTTCATGAACAAGGTCGACCTGGTGGACGACCCCGAAATGCTCGACCTCGTGGAGATGGAGCTGCGCGAGCTGCTCAACTTCTACAAGTACGACGGCGATTCCGCCCCCATCATTCGCGGCTCCGCCCTCGGCGCCCTCAACGGCGACCCGAAGTGGGAAGAAAAAGTGGTGGAGCTCATGGACGCCGTAGACAGCTACATCCCCGTGCCCCCGCGCGACATCGAAAAGCCCTTCCTCATGCCCGTTGAAGACGTATTCTCCATTACCGGACGCGGCACCGTGGCAACAGGGCGCATCGAAACCGGCATCATTGAGGTCAACAACGAAGTCGAAATCATTGGCCTTGGCGAAAAGCCGAGGAAGAGCGTGGTAACCGGCGTAGAAATGTTCCGCAAGCTGCTCGACAAGGGCGAAGCCGGCGACAACGTAGGGCTCCTGCTCCGCGGTATCGACAAGAAGGAAATCCGTCGCGGCATGGTAATTGCCAAGCCCGGCTCGGTAACGCCCCACACCCGCTTTGCCGCCGAAATCTACGTCCTCAAGAAAGAGGAAGGCGGACGCCACACCCCCTTCCACAACAAGTACCGCCCGCAGTTCTACCTCCGCACGCTCGACGTAACCGGAGAAGTTGACCTCCCGGAAGGCGTAGAAATGGTCATGCCCGGCGACAACGTTACCATCAACGTTACCCTGATTACCCCCGTGGCCATGCACGAAGGCCTCCGCTTTGCCATCCGCGAAGGCGGACGAACCGTAGGCGCCGGCCAGATTACCAAAATTTTGGAGTAACCGCTTGGTTTGCCGGAGTAAGGTAGCCGGAATAGCCAGCTCCTCCCGGCAGGAGCTGGCTGTTTGTGGCCGCTACAGAGAGAGGGGCATAGTTTAATGGTAGAACGAAGGTCTCCAAAACCTTTAGTGGGAGTTCGATTCTCTCTGCCCCTGCCAATAGTAAAAACAGCATAAATCCCAAACCGCCATGATAAACTACATCAAAGAATCGTACAACGAATTGGTCAACAAGGTAACCTGGCCTACGTGGAGCAGCTTGCAGGCGAGCGCCACGCTGGTAATGATTACCTCTCTCATTTTTGCGCTGGTTATTTTTGCCATGGACTTTGTGTTCCAAAACAGCATGGAAGGCATTTACAGCATTCTTTACTAAATAAAAAATAGCGATGACCGAAGGCGAAAATTCAAAAAAAAGGTGGTACGTACTGCGCGCCATAGGGGGAAAGGAGAAAAAGGCAAAGGAGTGCATCGACAACGAAGTGCGCAGGCTCAAGCTCGAGGAAACGGTTACCCAGGTGCTCATTCCTGTCGAAAAGGTGTACCAGATACGCAACGGAAAAAAGGTGAGCAAAGACCGCGTCCTTTTTCCCGGCTACGTTTTCGTGGAGATGGTGCTGACGGGCGAAATCCAGCATATCCTGCTGGACATTCCGAACGTAATCGGCTTTTTGGGCGACGGCTCCAAAAAAGGCACCGTGATACCCCTCCGCCCCAGCGAGGTGAGCCGCATGCTGGGCAGCGTAGACGAAATTCAGGACAAAGAGGAGCAAATTACAACGCCCTTCTACGTGGGCGACGCCGTAAAGGTTATCGACGGCCCATTCAACACCTTCACCGGCACCATTGAGGAAATAAACGAGGAGAAGAAAAAGCTGAAGGTGATGGTCAAAATCTTTGGCCGCAAAAGCCCCCTGGAGCTCAGCTTCCTGCAGGTGGAAAAGGAGTAGCCAGACCCTCGACTTCTGCCGTCGACTTCCGTCGACCTCGGTGATAACTTCGGCGCAAGGCATTTCAAGCCCTGAAGGGGCGACCACTTCCCATAGCGTGGGGTAAAACCCCACGTGGGCAGCGTGAGCCAACACAATCGCCATAGCGTGGGGTAAAACCCCACGTGGGCAGCGTGAGCCAACACAATCGCCATAGCGTGGGGTAAAAC
>JAIROF010000141.1 GCA_031257655.1 Prevotellaceae bacterium
CCACATCATACAATTTATGACATTACTAAAATCAGCATTACACTGCATACTTCAATACAAAATACTGTCTTGGTTATCAATCGTATGGATTTTCATATCAATCAATCATGGACACTACCGAAAATTTGCTGTTAGCGGAAATTTACCCGCCGGTGGCGAGCGAATTTAACCGCGATGAGTTTCTGCAAGTTTCCTTTTCTCACCACATGGAGATAGTGTTCAAGGCCAAAACATTAGAGGCCCGACTGTTCTACATCCGGCGAATTCTTTTTTTGAGGTGCTATGAAAAGATTGTATAGCCAATCTCCTGCCACTTCTCCCGTATGGCATTGGTATGGTGAGAGATTGGCTACACTTGCTTAACCGTATGCTTTAGCATACGGAGCAAGTGCGCGGAGTGGAGGAACCGAACTCCGCTTCGCTCCGCCTCCTCGACTTCGCTACCAATGACGAAGCGGGACTCCCCGTCATTGATAACGCAGGAGAAATCTTTTCATCGCACCTCAAAAAAAAGAATTAGCCGTTTTTCACCCGCCTTTCCGCCGTAAAAAAAACTTTTTTCATGCGCGCGCTTGGGAAACCCGAGTTTTTCATGTATTTTTGCCGTAAATTCCCAACAAAATCACGTTCTACCCTCGCATGAAAAAGATCAACATCTATCAGGTCAGCACGCTCGCGCTGGGCGCCGCATTTATTATTCTGGCCTACACCAAAACATCATCCGACAAAGCAATGGAAACAAGTAAAAAGGAGGCGGTCGTGGAAGCTATCCATAGCCGCAAAAGCGTACGCAAGTACATCAGCCGCCCGGTGAGCAAAGACGATTTGCTCACGCTCATCAAGGCCGGCATGGCCGCGCCAACCGCCAAGAATGCGCAGCCGTGGGCGTTTATCGCGCTTTCGGAGCGCCGCACGCTCGACATGCTCGCCGACGGGATGCCCTACGGCAAAATGCTGAAGGCGGCGCCGTCGGCCATCGTCGTGTGCGGAAATCTGGAAAAGGACGCCGGCGGTAACCTCTGGATGCTCGACTGCTCCGCCGCCGCGCAAAACATCCTCTTGGCCGCAGAAGCCCTGGGGCTGGGCGCCGTGTGGGCTACCGCATACCCCTACAACGACAGAATGGCAGCCGTGGCCAAGGCGCTCGAGCTGCCCGAGCACATTGTGCCCCTCTGCGTAATCCCCGTGGGCTACCCCGAGGGTAACGAATCCCCAAAAAACAAGTGGAAGGAGGAAAACGTAAAGTGGGAAAAGTGGAGCTGAAATTTTTACCCGCTACGCTCGGCGCCTGCCGCACGAAAATACGCAAGGAGGAGCGATGCGTAGCGATGCGAATTTGTGAATTGCAACCTGAAATCTGAAGCATGTCAGCTGATAACATCAACGAAACCGAGCCGGACGAGCCGGACGAAGCCGCGCAAAGCGTGGGCAGCAAAGACCACGAGCGCTTTGCCAAGCTCACCGGCGTGGATGAGAGCAAAAAATTTCGCCTCACCGGAATGTACAAGGACTGGTTTTTGGACTACGCCTCGTACGTCATTCTGGAGCGCGCCGTGCCGCACCTCAACGACGGGCTAAAGCCCGTGCAGCGGCGCATCCTGCACGCCATGAAGCGGGTGGACGACGGGCGCTTCAACAAGGTGGCCAACATTATCGGCCAAACCATGCAGTACCACCCGCACGGCGACGCCTCCATCGGCGACGCGCTGGTGCAGCTGGGGCAAAAAGACCTGCTCGTGGAAACGCAGGGAAACTGGGGCAACATCTTTACCGGCGACAGCGCCGCCGCGCCGCGCTACATCGAGGCGCGCCTTTCGCGGTTTGCCCTCGACGTGGCCTTCAACGCCAAAACCACCGAGTGGATGGCCTCCTACGACGGGCGAAACATGGAGCCGGTTACCCTGCCCGTAAAGTTCCCCCTCCTGCTGGCGCAGGGCGTGGAGGGCATCGCCGTAGGGCTGGCCTCCAAAATCCTGCCCCACAACTTCAACGAGCTCGTTGAGGCCGCCATCGCCCACCTCAACGGAAAACAGTTCGACCTCTTCCCCGACTTCCCCACGGGAGGAATGGCGGACGTTTCGCGCTACAACGGAGGGCTGCGCGGCGGGGCCGTGAAGGTGCGCGCGCGCATCGTGAAGCGCGACAGCAAAACGCTCGCCATCGTCGACATCCCCTTCGGAAAAACGAGCGCTACGCTCATCGAAAGCATCCTTAAGGCCAACGAAAAGGGCAAAATAAAGGTGCGAAAGGTGGACGACAACACCGCCGCCGACGTCGAAATCCTCGTCCACCTCCACAGCGACGTCTCCGCCGACAAAACCATCGATGCCCTCTACGCCTTTACCGACTGCGAAACCTCCATTTCGCCCAACGCCTGCGTCATCGTCGACGACAAGCCCGCCTTTATCAGCGTAAGCGAAATCCTGCGGCACAACGTGGAGCGAACCAAGCAGCTGCTCCGGCAGGAGCTGCAAATCCGCATGGCCGAGCTGGAGGAGGACTGGCACTACTCGTCGCTCGAAAAAATATTCTTCGAGCAGCGCATCTACAAGGAGCTGGAAAAGGACAGCGCCACCTGGAACGCCCAGCTGGCCGCCATCGAAGCGGCGCTGAGTAAATTCCGAAAGCTCCTCAAGCGCGACATCACGCCGGACGACGTGGTGCGCCTCTGCGAAAAACCCGTGCGCAAAATCTCCAAGTTCGACATCAAAGCGGCCGACGAGCACATTACGGCAACGGAGGCGGAAATGGACGAGGTGAAAAACCACCTCAACAACCTGATAAGCTACACCATTGCCTACTTTAAGCAAATCCAGAAAAAGTACGGAAAGGGGCGCGACAGAAAAACGCAGCTCGGCAGCTTCGAGGCCATCGAAGCCACGCAGGTGGCGGTGGCCAACGCTAAGCTGTACGCCAACAAAAAGGAGGGCTTCGTGGGCATGGAGCTCAAGCGCGACGAAATGGCCGAATTTGTGAGCGAATGCTCGGACATCGACGACGTCATCGTATTCCTCAAAAGCGGAAAGTACGTGGTGTCGAAAGTGTCCAGCAAGTCGTTTTTCGGCAAGGACATCCTGCACGCGGGCGTTTTTAAGAAAAACGACACGCGCACCGTGTACAACGTGGCCTACCGCGACGGGCGAACAGGCCCCGTCATGTACAAGCGCTTTTCGGTTACCGGCGTCATCCGCGACCGGGAGTACGACATGACCAAGGGCGAGGAAGGCTCGGAGGTGCTCTGGTTTTCGGCCAACCGCAACGGCGAGGCGGAAAAGCTGCGCATCTACCTCAAGCCGCGCCCGCGCCTGCGCAACCTCATTCTCGACCTCGACTTTGGGCAAATAGACGTCAAGGGGCGGCAGTCGCAGGGAAACATTTTTACCCGCTTTGCCATCCACAAAATCCAGCTTAAGGAGAAGGGCGTATCGACGCTGGGCGGCCAAAAAACCTGGTTCGACCCGGCCAATAAGCGCCTCAACACCGAAGAGCGCGGCATCTGGCTGGGCGAATTTTTTGAGGGCGACCGGCTCCTCGCCATGACCAAATCGGGCCTGTTCTACACCACCAACTTCGACCTCGTAAACCACTACGACGAAGACCTGGGCTACATCAAAAAGTTTGACCCGCAGCAGGTCTTTAGCGCAATATACTTCGACGCCGACCAGAAAATGTTCTACCTCAAGCGCTTTACGCTGGAAACGTCCATCAACCCGCAGAGCTTTGTCGACGAAGACAACAGGGAATCGCGCTTAGTGGCGCTCAGCATCGACGAATTTCCGCAGGTGGAAATCACCTTTGGCGGAAAGCACGCCAAGCGCGCGCCGGAGTACGTCGACGTCGAAAAGTTTATTGCCGTAAAGAGCTTCCGCGCCAAAGGGAAGCGCCTCACCACCTTTGAGGTGAAGCAAACCCGGTTCGTAGCCCCGCTCGTAAGGCAGCCCGATCCCGAGCCCGAGCCGGAGGCCGGAGACAGCGGCGCCGACGACGGCTTTGACGGAGATGCGGACAGCAGCATCGGCGGAGGAAAGGCCGTGCAGGGCGACTTATTTTAGACTAAACCATTACGTTATGATACTCATCACTTCCGATTTCAAGCTCGCCGACGCCATCCACAGCAACTACCTGCTCATACCTGTGGTAACGCGGTTTGGCATCCGGCTGGGGTTTGGCGATAAAACGGTCAGGGCGGTATGCCGCGAGCACGGCGTGGATGTGGAGTTTTTTACCACCATGCTCAACGTGTTTAGCCACGAAAGCTACTTCCCGCAGGAGCGCCTGCTGCGCTTCGACGTGATGCAGCTGGTGAGCTACCTCAAAAAAACGCACCTCTACTACCGGGCGGTGCTCATCCCCATGCTGGAAAAAAACATGGAGGCCTTTGTCCAAAGCGCCTCCAAGCCAAACGAGCAGGAGATATTGCTCATCAAAAAATTTTTTGAGCAGTACAAGAGCGACCTCACCGCCCACCTGAAGCGCGAGGAGGCAACAACGTTCCCCTACATCACCGAGCTGGTGAAAAAAGAAAATACGGAGCAGCTCCACAAAAAGTACTCCATGAAAATATTCGAATCGGAGCACGAAAATGTGGACGAAAAGCTCTACGACCTGAAAAATATCCTCATAAAATATTTGCAGGGCGACTACGACGAAGGCGTGCGGAACACCCTAATCTTTAACATCTTTCGGCTCGAAAAGGATTTGAAAGACCACACCCGCATTGAGGACAAGATTTTAACCCCCATAGTAAAACAAATGGAGCAAGCGCTCTTTGGAAGCAATGCTTAGCAAGCAAAACATAGCCGTGATTTCTACCGACTTTCTGTCCGGGTACGGGCTGAAGGCGCTGCTCTACGAATACTTCACCCCCGACAGCATCGACGTCTTTGCCGCAGTTGCCGACTACCTCAGCAGCAAAAACGCCTACCACCTGCTCATCCTGCCGGCCGTCGACTACCTCATGCACTACCAACGGCTCACGGTAAAAAACAAGATAGTAACCCTGCCCTGCGCACCGCAGCAGAGCCCGCAGGGGCAGCAGGGGCAGGCGCCGCACCTCTACACGCAGTGCAGCGAGCAGGAGTTGGTGGAGCAGCTCCAAAGCATCCTGACGAGCTTTGACTCCCTGCAAAGCATCGACGCCAAGTGCGAGCTGAGCGAGCGCGAGCTCGAAGTGCTGGCCGGAGTTGCCCAGGGGTCCATGAACAAAGAAATTGCCGACAGCCTCAACGTAAGCATCAACACAGTCATCACTCATCGCAAAAACATCACCGCCAAGCTGGGAATCAAAACCGTCTCTGGCCTAACCGTTTACGCCATTCTCAACGGCATTATCTCCGGAAACGACCTCCCAAAACTATAGCAAAAAATACCAACAAATGATGATTGCGCAGCATTATTTCCCGACGTATCTTTGCGCTGTAACAAACGTTGGTTTTTCGCCATTCCGACAATTTGGTTACTGTAAGAAAATCTCCGGTATCATAGCGACGGAGATTTTTTTTGTGCCTTCACGTAACGACCGCTGCACGTAGAGAGGCGCAGGCGGTGCGCCGCACAGCGCGCCGCGCCACCCGCTGCCCTGCTTTGCCTTGCCTTACCTTGTCTTACCCTGCCCTTGCGTCATTCCGAGTTGATACGGACTTTACTTTTATATTGCGCTATATATCAGCAAAATGACTTGAAAAAGTTGATTTTTGTAGCAACAGAATATTTCTCCTAAATATTTTTGTATTAAAAAAATAACTATTATATTTGTAGCAAACTTAATAGCGGAATTATGTATATACAACGCAACAAAAGCCGCTACAAGTCAGGGGCTGGCTGTCCTGCCTTTGCTCACCTTTTTTTATTTTTAAAGGTGTTCGCGAGCTCCGCTTCGCTCCGGTTCAGGCAGGGCGCAATGCGGTGCATGCCCCGCAGGTCGATGACCTGCGGACGAACGAATGTCCTCGTATAACCTGCCTGCAAGGCAGGACATTTCAATTGAGAATTGAGAATTAAGAATTGAGAATTAGCGCCGCCCTGCCTGCAAGGCAGGGCATGCATAACCGCAGGTCTGCGACCTGCGGACGAATGAATGCCCTCGTGTAACCTGCCTGAACTGAGCGAAGCGATTTTGCGAACACTTTTAACGGATTTTACGTTTATACTACACGCTATATCAGCGAAATAACTTAAAGGAGAAGATATGATTGCAATGACGAACCAAAAGTAGCAACAGAGCGCTCTAAAATATTTAGTCAAATTGCTGTGTATCTATAATTTAAGAAGGTAAAATCCGTTGATACTTCTGACGACAAAAAAAAAATGACGAGGTAGCCTCGCTCCGCCATGGGTAGCGCAGTCGAGGAACCGGAGCGGAGATCGGCGCAGCCAATCTCCCACCATTTCTCCCCGATTGGCGCAGCGTGCACACTTCGCCTGCTATTGTCTGAACTGTGATTTTTTTGATGTGAATGATTGGGACGATTAATTGTGCCATAAATTGTGGGGGGCGAAAAACCTAATTTACTCACTCGTGCTTATTTTTGGTGTTCGTGAGCTCGCTACGCTCGGTTTTTACCTAATTTTTCTTACAAAACAACCTCAGTAGCAATGAGTTGACAAACCGCCATCCAACCTCATTATCTCATTTTCCGTTTGCTCGTCTCCCAATTTTCAGCATCTGTCCGCAAATCTTCGTTAATGGTGAGGTAATGAGGTTGTTACATGTTGTTGTTCGCTTGGCTACTGAGGTTGTTTTGTAAGAAAAATTAGGTGTGAATGAGGTTACCCCGCTCGGCGTAGCCAACCTTTGTCCTGCCGAATTTGTAATTCGGCAGCCGTGA
>JAIROF010000166.1 GCA_031257655.1 Prevotellaceae bacterium
TTGAGGGGTCATTCCCTGCGGTTTGCCCGCAAGGAAGTTTTTCAGCGCAATGTTTCTGCCGTTCGACCAGCCTTTTGCCTGCCGGGTTTGCAGCACCGGCTGAAGGGTGGTATTGCTGGAGTTGAAGTAGTACACTATGCGCGTTTTGCTTTCGCCGCTCGGGGTGGGTTGCGATGCCGAAGGTTTCAGGTCTAAGAGCAGGTTGAGCGATTTTTCCCACTCCTCCTGGCGCGATATTTGCGCAACCACCGGGCGGTGCGGCAGCTCGGCGGCGATTTTCCGGTACAGCGCTTTAAATTTTTCATCCTCGTACCACTCGTGGGCAACGTAGGCGATTTCGTGCGCCAGAGTGAGGTAGCCGGAGCGGGCGGCTTTTTGTACCGTCGCAAAAACCTTGTCTGCGCTGTCGCGGTCGGGCTTTGCGCCCACAGTGTAGAGCACCAGAATGCTCAGCGCCGACGGCATCGCTATGCTCTCCTCCCTAACCTTGAGGCACTGCAACAGCTTGGGGATGCGCATGTCTACCTCCTTCTTTCTGTTCAGCGCATGGTCTACCACCGTTTCAAAGTAGCAGTGCAGCGCCGTAGGGAGGCCGTTTTTTTTTCCTATCCACCGGCTTATTTTTTGCAGCATGGGCGTTCCGTCGGTATCCATGTTCAGCAGCGTGGCCAAGTGGTAGAACACGAAGTGGGGCGCTGCCGGAAGCAGGACGCCCTTTAAGTGTTGCTGCTGCACTTTCAGCCCTTTTTCAAAAAGCACAAACGCTTCGCCCGTATTGCCTGCCATAGCTTCCGACGAGGCTTTGATAAACAGCCCCACGTCGGTTGAGTCGCCCACGCTCAGCTCCTTAAGGCGTCCGGAAAAGAAGCCAATCGTTTCGCGAAGGTAGGAAAAGCTCAGGAGGCTATCGTACTTTGAAAGCTGCGCCACCCGCTCAAACAGGCGGAGGATTTCGGGGAGCGATTCCAGCATGTACATGGCCTCGCTTGAGATGTTGTCGAGCGCCAGCTGCAGCACGCGCTCGCCAATGCGGTGCAGGTACGGATTGTACGTTTCGTCCCGAATCAAGCTGGTGTAGAAGCTTATTTTCTTTGGGGTCGGGACAATCATGCATATTTCCTCATACTTTTTGTACTCATCGCCCAGGAATAGAAGCGCGTAAAGGCAGTTTCGGAGCCGCCGCAGGTCCGACGATTCGATGCTGTAACCGGAGCCGAAGTCGCTGTTATTTTGTATGCTATTCCAGTACACTCCAAAACCTATCAGATCAGGGTAGATGTACAGCATAAAGTCGACCGTTGCGGAGTATTTTGTCTCCCGGCCTTTTTCGCTATCAAAAAGGCCGTACTCGACGGCTGTATCCAAAATTGATTTTACCTGCTTTTGAGATTGAGGCTTTGAAGATGTTAGCAGGTTAAAAACCTCAAAAGCCGAAAAGTCGAACGCCTTGAGCGCCGCCAGCTTCAGCACAATTTTATCCCTCTTGGAAAACGAGTTGTAGTGGTTAATCTTTGATTGCTGCATAAATTCGTATGGAGCGTAACGTAGCGTTTGTATTTTTTGAGATTACCTGCAAAAACAGCAGCCAACAGCACAAGCTGCCATCACTTTACCGGCGCAAAAGTAAGCATTTTAGGCGAATTGGCAAATGCCGGCTAATTCTTTTTTTTGAGGTGCGACGAAATGGATGCTCACATCACCCAACCATGTGCACGCTACCCCCCAAGCGCATTATCGTCCAAAAATCCGCTTGAGCGCGATGCGTATGGCGCTGTTCAGGTCTTCGGACACGTTGAGAAAGTAGAGCAGCGCCACGCCGAGCGCCGATGCTATTGCCGTGCGGTGCAGGCCGTCGATCCAGGGGTTGTCGAGGCGCGGCAAAAAGTGGTTGACGCAGGCCACGACGCAGAAAGTGAGGATGAGCCGCACCATGCCAAGCGTGTACGGGTTTCCCTTCACCTTTCGCTGCACCACCCACTGCTGCGCGGCGTACGAGAGCAGGCAGCTCAGCACGGTGGCAACGGCAGCGCCGGATATCCCCCAGCGGGGTATCAGCAGGTTGTTGGTCAGAATGCCCACGGCTACGATGAAAAACGTAAAGTACAGGCTCCAGTGGTAGTACTTTGAAAAGCTTATCAGCACCCCTCCAAAGTTGTGCGTCACCGATACCAGCTTCGACACTCCGATGAAAAAGACGACCCACTTCCCGGCGCTGTAGGTAGCGCCGTTGGGAATGATGTCGAAAATGTTGTCGATATTTATCCAAATCAGCACGAACACGCACCCGCCCGTGAGCAGCTGGGTAAGGGCAACCTTTTGGTAGAGGGTTTTGGCGGCCTGAAAATCGCCCTGCTTGAGCGCATCGGCGGCCAGCGGAGAGGCAATGGCGGTGACAGACCGCGAGGGGATGTCTATCACCGAAGCCATGTAAAAGGCGATGGTAAATATGCCGGCGGACTCCAGCCCGAGGTGCGAGGTAACCATCAGCAAGTCCAGCTTACCCAAAATTGACCCGCCCAAAGCGCCTGCAATAAGGAACAGGGAGTACCTGAAAATACTCTTGCGCAGCGGCTTGCTGACGAACGAAACGCTGTACCGCAGCGACGTGCTGCCGATTTTCGGCACGTAAAAAAACATGAACAGCATGGCCAGCCCCTGCACCGCCACAACTCCCGCCACCAGCCCGTCCTTGCCCGTAACGTGGTACCCGTACAGCAGGTACACCAGCAGCGTCAGCACCCGAACGCCGATTTCGCGGTTGAGCTTCGGCACGCTGATGCGCATGTTGACGTTCGAGTAGGTTTCGAGCACCGTCAGGTAGGTAGAAAAAACAATCAGCGGGATGATCCAGTAGTAGTAGTCCACAAAGAGCGCCGACTTTTTTATAAAAAAGTCGGTTACCGGCTCCTTCAGCACAAGGTAAACGAGCGTAAACAGGAGGCACCCCACAAGGGGCAGCGCCATGATGTAGAAAAAAAAGCCGTTGTTGGCGCCGCCGTCCTTAAAGTAGGGAAAAAAGCGCACTATCGACGACGAAGCGCCCAGCTGCGCAAGCCCGGCAAACAGGAAGCCGACCTCAAGCACAACCTTTGTTAGCCCTACGTCTTCCGGCGAAAGCAGGCTGGTAACAACGAACATGGTGGTCAAAAAGCCAATAAATGACCCCACGTACGTTACAACCGTCCCCTTTATGCTTTGACGAATAATGATGCCCATGCTTCCTCTTTTACATTTTTTGTGCAAATATACATCTTTGCTTGTAAATCCAAAATTTTTCATGTATGTTTGCCGACGCTAATGATGGTTGAAAATTTAAATCACACGGACATCAAATTATGGAAATCACACGACGCAAATTTATTAGAACAGGCGCCGCCACCCTTGCAGGCTTGGCCGCCGCCGGCAGCAGCTTGCTGGCCAGCGGCGCACAGGGCGGCGAAGCGGCAAAAGCGGGCGGCGCACCGGCGCAGCCCGCCGCCAATGCGCCGCGCCGCTTTAGGTCAAAGGCGGTAGACGCTACCATTGCCCAGGTAAAGTCAAAGCTGAGCGACCGCAAGCTGGCGCAGATGTTTGAGCAGTGCTTCCCCAACACGCTCAACACCACCGTAACCCACCGGCTGCTCAACGGCAACCCCGACACCTTTGTCATCACGGGCGACATCCACGCCATGTGGCTGCGCGATTCTTCGGCGCAGGTGTGGCCCTACCTCCCGCTGGTAAACCGCGACGAGGCGCTCAAGGCAATGGTCAACGGCCTCATCCGCCGGCAGGCCGCCTGCGTGTGCATCGACCCTTACGCCAACGCCTTTAACGACGGCCCCGCGGGCGGCGAATGGCAAAAAGATTTGACCGACATGAAGCCCGAGCTGCACGAGCGCAAGTGGGAGATCGATTCGCTCTGCTACACCGTCCGCCTGGCCTACGGCTACTGGAAGGCTACCGGCGACACGTCGGCTTTTGACGCCCAGTGGACAAAAGCCACCCACCTTATCTACCAAACCTTTGTGGAGCAGCAGCGCAAAAAGGACAAAGGCCCCTACAAGTTTCAGCGGCGCACCGAGCGGCAGCTCGACACCCTCTCCAACGATGGCTGGGGAAACCCCGTCAACCCGGTGGGCCTTATCGTCTCCTCGTTCCGCCCCTCCGACGACGCCACCACCCTCGGATTCCTCGTCCCCTCCAACCTCTTTGCCGCCCTCTCGCTGCGCCAGCTCGCCGAGCTGCACACGGCGGTAACGGGCGATAAGGAGTTCGCCGCAAAGTGCACCGCGCTGGCCGGCGAAGTGGAGGCGGCAATCAAGCGCTACGCCGTGGTGGAGCGCCCCGGATACGGACGGGTGTACGCCTACGAGGTCGATGGCTTTGGCAACCACCTCTGCATGGACGACGCCAACGTGCCCAGCCTCCTTTCGCTCCCCTACCTTGGCTGCTGCGCCCCTGCCGACCCCATCTACCAGAACACCCGCCGCCTGATATGGAGCAAGGACAACCCCTACTTCTTTGCCGGCGCGGCAGGCGAAGGCATCGGAGGCCCGCACATCGGCTACGACTACATCTGGCCGATGAGCATCATCATGCGCGCCCTCACCAGCATCAACGAAAACGAAATACGCCGCTGCGTGCGGATGCTGCGCGACACCGACGGCGGAACGGGGTTCATGCACGAATCCTTCCACAAGGACAACCCCGCCAACTTTACCCGAAAATGGTTTGCCTGGGCAAACACCCTCTTTGGAGAGCTGATCGTTACGCTGGTAAACGGCGGAAAAGCGCACCTGCTCGCCTGACGCGTAGCGGCGCGGGCAACCCTCACAGTCCGGCTACCCGAAACCCTCAAAGCGCAGGACTTTTCGGGGCTATCGCCCCGCCCCGTCCCGTAGGGACGGAATAATTGAGAATTGAGAATTGAGAATTGAGAATTTGAAAACGGAATGTCCACGCTATCGCCCCGTCCCGTAGGGACGGGGCGGGATTATTGCAAAATATTAGCATTCAATAAATCAAATAACTTGCGAAAGTTGAATAATATGATAAAGTACAAACGAATACTCCTCAAGCTGAGCGGCGAAGCCCTCATGGGCGACGCCGCCTACGGCATCAGCCCCGACGTGCTCAACTCCTACGCCGAGCAAATAAAAGAGGTGGTAGCGATGGGCGTGCAGGTTGGGGTGGTCATTGGCGGCGGGAATATTTTTCGCGGGCTAAGCGGCGTCGACAAAGGGTTTGACCGCGTAAAGGGCGACCAAATGGGCATGCTGGCAACCGTCATCAACAGCATCGGGTTGCAGTGCGCGCTCGAGGGCAAGGGCTGCAAGGCGCGAACGTTCACCTCCGTGTTCATGGAGCCGGTGGGCGAAAGCTTCTCCAAAAACAAGGCGCTGAGCTGCATGGAGCGCGGCTACGTGGCCATCATCGGCGGCGGAACGGGCAACCCCTTCTTCACCACCGACAGCGCCTCCGCCCTCCGCGCCATAGAGCTGGAGGCAAACCTCCTCCTCAAGGGCACCCGCGTGGACGGCGTGTACACCGCCGACCCCGAAAAAGACAGCGCGGCAACCAAGTTCGACAGCATTACCTACGACGAGGCCTACTCCAGAGGCCTAAAGATTATGGACCTCGCCGCATTTGCCCTCTGCAAGGACAACGCCATGCCCATTCTGGTGTTCAACATGAACCGCGTGGGCAACCTGAAACGAATTGTGCTGGGCGAAGCCGTCGGCACGCTGATACACCGTTAGCGACCATGCTTGCGCCGTTTTTTTCGTCGAGCAGCGCCGAAGCCGGCTGCGACGAGGCCGGCAGGGGATGCCTGGCCGGGCCGGTGTTTGCCGCCGCCGTGATGCTCCCGCGCAGCTTTTACCACCCCCTGCTCAACGACTCCAAGCAGGTGCGGGAGGAAGACCGCGACGCGCTGCGCCGCTACATTGAGCTGAACGCCGAAGACTGGGCGGTGGCGCAGGTGAGCAGCGCCGAAATCGACAGCGCCAACATCCTCAAAGCCTCCTTCATGGCCATGCACCGGGCTATTGCCCAGCTGAAAAAAACGCCAACGCTCCTCCTCATAGACGGCAACCGCTTTGCGCCCTACCCCGCCATTCCCCACCGCTGCATCGTGCAGGGAGACGCCAAGTACGCCAGCATTGCCGCCGCCTCCATCCTCGCCAAAACCCACCGCGACGCCTTTATGCTGGAGCTGGACAGGCACTTCCCGCAGTACGCATGGCGCGAAAACAAAGGCTACCCCACCGCCAAGCACCGCCAGGCCATTGCGCTGCACGGCGCCACGCCCTTCCACCGCAAATCCTTCAACCTGATGGGCAAAAACGCCGAACAAGCCAGCTTGTTTTTTTAATGGTTAACGGTTAATGGTTAACGGTTAATGGTTAATGGTTAATGGTTAATGGTTAATGGTTAATGGCGCAAAGCGCAATCCTCACGGAATGCTTTCCCTGCGGGGGTAGCGTCGTAAATTGTAAGAAGCGAAAAACGGCCAATTCTTTTTTTTTGAAGCGCTATGAAAAGATTGCATAGCCAATCTCCTACCACCTCCCCCGTATGGCGGCGGTGTGGGTAGGAGATTGGCTACGCCGTCATTGTCTGAACTCGGATTTTTGGGATTTGAATGATTTTTGGGATTGAATCCGCCCCGCCCCGTCCCGTCCCGTCCCGTAGGGACGGAATGTCGGTAGAAAACGGAATATCCCCCATCCGCCCCGTCCTGTAGGGACGGAATGTCGGTAGAAGACGGAATGTCCCCCATCCGCCCCGTCCCGTAGGGACGGAATGTCGGTAGAAAACGAAATATCCCCCATCCGCCCCGTCCCGTAGGGACGGAATGTCGGTAGAAAACGAAATGTCCCCCATCCGCCCCGTCCCGTAGGGACGGAATGTGATTGTTAATGCACCTACCTGTTTAAAAACATATTTGTCATCGTATTCCACGCCGAAATTTTTCAAAAAATAGGTATTTGCCATTTTACATCTGTTTACGCTACCAACATTCCGTTCCTACGGGACACGGGGCAATAGCGTGCACATTTCGTTTTCAAATTCTCAATTCTCAATTCTCAATTCTCAATTCTCAATTATTCCGTTCCCACGGAACACGGGGCAATAGCGTGCACATTTCGTTTTCAAATTCTCAATTCTCAATTCTCAATTATTCCGTTCCTACGGGACGGGGCGCCATCAATCCCAAAAAACATCAAAATCCCAAAAATCCCAGCTCAGACAATGCGGGGTAAAAAAATAATGGGCTGACGCAAATACGCCAATAGCGCGCGTCAGCCCATTAACCATTAACCATTAACCGTTAACCATTAACCATTAACCATTATTCTTTCATCGCTTTCACCGTTTTGGTTTTGCCGTCTTTCTCTATCCGGAGGAAGTATATGCCCGAGGGCAGATGCCCCAGGTGAATGGCCTCGTCTGCGCTTGCCACCTGCTGGGTGTGGACGGGCGCACCCGCCGCCGAAACAACCGTGAGCGTGCATCCCTCCGCGCCCGTGAGGCGCAGCACATCCCCGAACGGGTTGGGGTAGAGGCTGACGTTCACCTGCAACGCTTCCGCTACGCCGGTGGCGCCCGCCGCCGTCCACTTGGCGTAGAGCGTGGTGTTGCCCAACGCGCTGTAAACGGTGGTTTCGGTGTACAGCGTTCCCGCGCCGTTTTGACCCGTGTACCAGCCGGCAAAGGTGTAGCCCGCGCGCGTGGGCGTGGGCAGCGCACCCACCGCCACGCCGGAGGTTACGGTCGTGCTCGCGGGGCTTACCGTACCGCCCTGCGCATCGAACGTGAGGGTGTAGGCGGCGAGCTGGGCGAAGTGCGCGGTAATAACGGTATCCCGCGTAAGGGTGAAGGTGAAGGTGATGGAGCTGCCGGCGCCAAGGCTGTCGGCGCCGGACGCCCAGCGCAGCAGGCTACAGCCCTCGGCGGGGATGGCGGTAAGGCTCACAGAGGTGTTGGCGGGGTACAGCCCCGAAGCCGTTCCACCTACGCTACCCAGCGCACCGTTGTTTACCCGTACGCTCAGCAGCACGCCGTCGCCCGTTACGTTAAAGCTCCTCCACACCTCCGCGCTTTGGTATGCCGCCACCGACGAGGTAGGAACGGTGAGCGCTACGTTC
>JAIROF010000198.1 GCA_031257655.1 Prevotellaceae bacterium
CGACCTTAAAGTTTACAACTAACAAGCAACGCCCTGAAGCATGGAATTAGCCTATATTTACTTGTGCAGATTTCGTGCTTGGCGACGTTCACCACCAGCAAGGAAGACAGCGCTTCGGATGCTTCGGATGCTTTGTTGTTTAGCATCGGCCGGAAGGAGGTAGAGGCGCTGTCGTCCGGCGGGGTGGGGGAGGCGCGGGCGGCGTTTGCTCGCCGCCTGCTCCCCTCCGCCCCTTCTGCAGCAGAAGTCGCCATGGTTGGTTGAAATGGCCGGTTAAAAAATGAATGAGTTGAAAAAAATAAAAAATTACATGTTTACTATTGTTTTTAAGTCAAATGTTTGTAAAGAAAGGAATGAAAAACTATTATTTAAGAGTATTTAGCGTATTTGTGGCAATGGCGCTATTTTCCGCCTGCAAGGAAGACGGCGCTTCCGATTCTTCGTCGTTTAGCATCGACCAGCAGGAGATAGAGGCGCTGTCGTCTGGAGGGGTAACGGTGATTTCGGTGAGCACGGGCATGTCGTGGAACGTGAGCTCGGATGCCGAGTGGGTAAAGGTGTCGCCGGCGTCGGGCACGGGCTCCGGGAGCGTAACGGTGAACATCGACGAGCGCGCGGGCGCCAGCCGCTCCACCAAGCTCACCTTTGTAGCCGGCTCAATCGTCAAAACGGTGGACGTGCTGCAGCGGGGCAACCTGAAGGACGACTACTACCGGACGGGCGAAATTATCAGGATGCACCGCCACACGGTGGGCGAGGGCATCGTTGTGGTAATCCTGTGCGACGGGTTCGACCGCGAGGACTGCAAGAAAGGCGGCGTTCTTGAGTATAACTGCTACAAGCTCAAAGACCTCTTTCTGTCCATGCCCATAGTGCGCGACCATAAGGGCTACTTCGACGTGATAGCCCGCGTGGACGTATCCCGCGACCGGGGCGCCCGCAACTGCGTGGAGGACGTAGAGCATTGCCCGGACAACGCCTACGGCGCAGGACACCCCGATTTTAACTGGGACCTGATGCACCACAACGCCACGCTCGCCGCCGGCAAAACCAACCGCGAAATCATCTACATGGCCAACGGAATGGTTGGCGGACACGTGATTGGCGGCATAGCCGTTTACTCGGCCAACGAGCCCAACAAACCCTACTGGATGATGCACGAATTTGTTGGCCACACGCTCGGACGGTTGGTCGACATGTACTTCATCACGGGTAGCGATTCGGCAACGTCGGAGACCTACAAGGTGTTCGACAATGGCCATGAAACGGGCGACTGGCTGCAGCTCGACTGGAAAACAGACCCCAAGGAGGTTTACTGGCGCGACTTTATCGGACAGCCCGGCTACGAGCAGGTGGGCGTGTATCCGGCCTCTTTCTGGAGCTTGCAGTTTGGCTCGCTTACCACCTGCGAGGACATCAACAACTCGGTGATGTACGGGCCGGTGAACCACTATACGGTGATGGAGCGCTACCAGATATGGCGCATCATACAGAGCCGCGCAGGCTTTACGACCATAACCATAGACGAGTTTAAGGAGTACGACCAGGTAAACCTGATAGACGCCGACTGGTCGTGGCAGCGGTACGACAACTGGGTAGACGACCGCATCTGGGAGTGGTCGGACGATTAGCCGCTCCCGTCCTGCCCCGCCCGGCGTAGCGCCCACGCTACGCCGGGTTAGAGGCAAGGCGCCGGCCTTGTAGGAGACCTCGCTTAGAAAATAAAAAAGCATGCTTTTTGAAAAATATTTATGCCCAACAGCTCAACCATCGTGCTAAAGCTGAATTTATCCGCTGTAGCCTGTCCGGTCTGAGCGCTTTTCACGCAGGCACAAAAAAATCACCTCAATAATTTTTTGATTAGCTAAAAAAATGAAAAATTACACACCTTACTTTAAGCGCGTACCGGCAGCGCTGCTGGGCGTTGCGCTGCTCTTTGCCTCGTGCAAAAAAGAGGAGCGCTCCAAAAGCTCGGCCTGCGACGTCCTGCTGTTTAGCGTAAACGCGCTGACGTGGGAAATAGAGGGCGCAAACATTACCCGCCACTACCCGCCGGAAACGCCGGCGGAGCCGCTCGCGCCCGCCATCAGCCTGTCGCCGGGCGCCACGGTCGACCCGCCGGCCGGCCAGCCGCAGAACTTCTTTACGGCCGACGGCGTTGCCTACACCGTTACCGCCGAAGACGGCGCAACGAAAAAAACCTACACCGCCAGGGCGACGCGCGCGCCATACGCGGGCGGCGAAATCCTGTCGTTTGCGGCGGGCGGCGTGGCGTGGAGCATTAGCGATTCGCTCGTCACCTGCGTCTACCCGGCGGACGCCGCAGAAGGCCCGCTCACGCCCACCATAGCCATATCGCCGGGCGCAGCGATAAGCCCGCCGGCAAGCCAGCCGCAAAACTTCTTTGCCGGCGAGGGCGTGCGGTACACGGTTACCTCAGAGGACGGGGCTACCGCCAAAACCTACCTCGCGCGGGCCAGACGGGTATCCTCGGCGTGCGATATCCTGTCGTTTGTCTTAGAAGGGGCGGCGTGGAGCATCAGCGGTACAGACATTACCTATACCTACGATTACGCCACCACCGAAACGCTCCTCACGCCCACCATCCGGCTGTCCGAAGGCGCAACGGTAAGCCCGCCGGCCGGCGAGCCGCAGAACTTCTTTGCCGGCGAGGGCGTTACCTACACCGTTAGGGCGGAGGACAGCGTCGCCACCAAAACCTACACCGCAAAGGCAACGGCCAGGTACGCGCTGACAAAATACCCCACGCGCGATTGGGTGGTTTTGCCCCGATACGGCAGCCACAGCTGGTACGACGGAACGGGCGAGCAGAACCTCTGGGACGGAGGACATCCCATGCTGATCTTAGACGACGACCCGGCCAGCGGCTGGCATTCCCCCAACAGCAATACCGCCGACTTCCCCCAGCTGCTGGTCATCGACATGAAGGCGACGAAATCCGTAGCCAAAGTGCTCGGCAGCGGGCTATACCTCAAAAATGTGCAAGTCTACTTGACAAACAGCCTGCCCTTTCCCGGCTATGAATCGTGGGACGTCTGGTGGGATGATGAAGCATGGCGGAAAATTGACTATGAGTACATGGAGCAGCAGATAGCGGCAAAGATACCGGGCAGCTTGCCGCTGTCGTCGTGGGGGGCGCCCATAGCGCAGACCGCCAATGCCGACAACGGCACGTCGTTCTCCTTCCTGCTGCCGCAGCCGCGCGCGGGGCGCTACCTGATGCTGCTGTTCCCCAACAACAGCACCCCCCCGTCGACCCAGATTGCCATTTACAACCTCGAAGTTTACCATAATTAACACAAACTAATTAATTTAAAAAAAAGATGAAAAGGATGAAAATTTTTAGAGCCTGTTTTAGAAACGTACTGTTAGCGCTGTCGGGCGGCGCTATGCTCCTTGCGCCATCGTGCAAGGACGAAGATATCCCCAAGAGCGCGGCCTGCGACATCCTGATGTTTAGCGTCGACGGGCAGCGGTGGGAAATAGATGGAGCGAACATTACCCGCCACTACCCGCCGGAAACGCCGGAGGAGCCGCTCGTGCCCACCATCAACCTGTCGCCGGGCGCCACGGTCAACCCGCCGGCCAGCGAGGCGCAAAACTTCTTTGCGGACGCCGGCGTAGCCTACACCGTTACCGCCGAAGACGGCGTGACGAAAAAAACCTACACCGCCCGGGCGACGCGCACGCCATACGCCGGCTGCAGCATCACCTTCTTTGGCGTGGGCGATGCGCGGTGGAGCATCAGCGATTCGCTCATTACCTACGTCTTTCCGACCAAAACGGAGGAAGCGCTGCTCACGCCAGCCATCGGCCTCTCGCCGGGCGCAACGGTTGAGCCTCCGGCAAGCCAGGCGCAGAACTTCTTTGCCGAAGGCGGCGTAACCTACACCGTTACCTCGGAGGACGGAGCAACGCAAAAGCGATACCACGCTTCGGCAAGAAACAGGTACTCCGGCTGTAGCATCGAATCGTTCGGCGTAGACGGCGTAGCCTGGAGCATCGAAGATACGCTCATCTCCTACTTCTACCCGACGGGGGGGACGGGAAAGCTAACGCCAACCATCGTCCTCTCGCCGGGCGCCACGGTGAACCCAATAGCCGGCGACCCGCAGGATTTCTTTGCAGACGAGGGCGTCAAGTACACGGTTACCTCCGAGGATTCTACCGCAACAAAAACATACACCGCCAAGGCAACTGTCGAAACCAGCGGCGGCGAGAGCTGGGCATGGGAAGTCTCCGGCAGCAGGCTTACCATCAGGGGGGTAAATGGAATCATGCCGAATTATCAGCATAATGGAACCCCATGGGTGGAATACAGGGAGGATATTAAAAGCGTAACTATAGAAGGTATGCTCAATGTTGGCGACAGGGCTTTTCAGGAAATAGCAGAGCTGAGCTCCCTTACCATGTCTAATACGGTAAAGAGCATTGGATATTATGCTTTTGGATATTGTAGAAAATTAGCTACTGTAAATATTCCAAATTCGGTTGATACTATTGGCGTTGCCGCTTTTAACGAGTGCACAGGCTTAACTTCGTTAACTCTTGGAAATTCGCTGAAGTACATTGGGCAGTTTGCGTTTCACTGGTGCGAACAGCTAACGACGATAACCCTCCCAAGCACACTACAATACATCGGAAATCATGTTTTCCACAGATGTTTCGGCTTGCAGGAAATCATCAGCCTTAATCCGGTACCACCGCAGGCAATACCGAATGCTTTTGGCGATACCTCAGGACCGGTAGATAAGTCACGTGTCATAGTAAAAGTACCGGCAGGATCGGTAGCGGCCTACAGGGCAGCCGATGAATGGAAAGATTTTCCCCACATAGTTGAAATATATTAATTTAAAACGATAAAAAATGAATAAAATGAAGAAAATATCAAAATTAATGGCAGGTATGTTGGCGATGGCAGCATTTGCCTTGCCCATCACGTCGTGCGAGGAGGAAAAAAAAGATACCACCGACAAGGTAGCGGTAGGCTCCGTAAAGGTAGAGCCGGGCCTGTTTTACTTGGAGGTTGATTCTACGGTAACCCTAACGGCCACGCTATTGCCCGAAGACGACCCCGACAACACCCTGACGTGGAGCTCCTTCAATGATGAGGTAGCCACCGTGAGCGTTACCGGTGCGCGCACCGCCGTTGTGCGGGGCGTATCCATCGGCGCTACCGCTATCAGCGTAGCCACCTCCAACAACAAAATAGCGATATGCGACATAACGGTTTCAAAGCTCGTGCCCTTAGAGGCCATCACCATTGAGCCGGGCGACAGCGTGATATACCTTGAGCGGGGAGAAATCAAAACGCTCACCGCTACGCAGGGCCCCGCAAATGCTACCAACTACCACCCGGTTTGGACGTCGAGCAACCCGACGGTGGCTACCGTCGAAAACGGGGTGGTCAAAGCAGTCGGCGCCGGAAGCACGACCGTTACCGTTACCTCCGGAAGCATTTGGAGCGCGGTGAAAGTATCCGTTACGACGGCGCTCCTGAAAGACATCCTGATTACCTCGGAGAATGAGATCGTAAATGCGCTGTTCATTGCCGCAGGAGATACGCTGCACCTTGGGGTAAAGCCGGAGCCCGAAGCGGCCGAAATCTTTTCGACGGCATGGATATCGGACAACGAAGGCGTGGCTACCGTAACGGAAAATGGCGCCCTTGTTGGAGTGGCTACGGGAGAAGCTGCGATTACCGTTTCCTCCGGCGCTATTCGGAAGTCGATAAAGGTGTTCGTCAACAAATACTCCCCCAGCGGATGGACGGCAACGGCGCGCAACGGAAATCATGAATGGGGGGATGCTGGCGGCGGCGACCCGTTAAGCGTGTTCGACGGCGACAGAACTACCGGTTGGCACTCCAAGCTGGATGCTCCATTGCCGCAATGCTTTATAGTGAATATGCAAACCTCAAAGCCGATAGACCATATTGTGCTGTGGCATCACCCGAACGGGGTGGCAGAAAGATGGATATACTACCAAACAATTCAAGTATACCTCCGCGACCTGCAGGTTGCATTCGATGATGTAATAAATGCTGTAAATGACGAATTGTGGGAGCCGGCTGCCACTTTCAGCTATCCCGGCGGTTATGACCCGGTTACCATAGATTTGAAGCCAGGCAGCCAGGGAAAGTATTTGATACTGTATTTCCCTGATTCGAGGTCGGGAACCTTTATCAGCTTCTGTGAGCTGGACGTTTATAGCGCGAAATAGCAGAAATCCATCCTGGCGAATCCCCGTCCTGACGAATCCCGTTCTGCCGAATTTGCAATTCGGCAGAACGGGATGAGCCATTGACAGCCGATAATTTAACAATTAATGGAAGATGAAAAAAGTAGCAATATCAGCCATTTGTGCTGTATGCTTTTCATGTACTGAAAAGTCAGAACTCCTGACTAGGCACAGATTACATTGTCGTAATTTTGGGGTATCAAATAATGTAACGAGTTGATTATTAAAGATAAAATTCAACATTATTGTATTCTCGACATTATTTTCGCGACAGTAATGTTTTGTG
>JAIROF010000053.1 GCA_031257655.1 Prevotellaceae bacterium
ACTTTGTTCCTTTGTGGTTGGAAAAATACCACGAAGACACAAAGAACACAAGGTTTTCACAAGGAGAATTTTTATTACTTTTGTGATTTGCAATGAAATATGCTACCTGAGTAGTTACGCTTTGCTTAATGGGTGGCTAATTCCTTTCATATAACTAAAATGCACTTTGCTCATTTTTAGCTATTTGCCATTTTGCATTTAGCTTTGCTTAATGGGGGACTAATTCCTAATTCTTAATTCGGCAATGTCATAAATTGTACGATACAGTAAGCATTATGCTGATTATAAATCGTTTGCATTAATGAGGTTAATGAGGTTGTTATTTCTACTTTATCTCCCTGCTACTGAGGTTGTTTTGTTATTAAAATTAGGTGAAAACCGAGCGCAGCGAGCTCACGAACACCAAAAATAAGCACGAGTGAGTAAAGTAGGTTTTCGCTCCCTACAATTTATGGCACTACCCCTTAATTCTCAATTCTCAATTCTCAATTCTCAATTCTCAATTCCTACTACACAGACGCCTTCACGGCGTTGATAATGGCGCTTGTAAAGCCGCCATGATCCAGCTGGTTAATCCCTTTGATGGTCAACCCCTTTGGCGTAGTAACTTTGTCTATCTCCTTTTCGGGGTGCTCGCCCGACTGCGCAAGGAGGCTCACGGCGCCCTGCAGCGTTTGCAGCATGATGCTCTTTGCGGCGTCTGGGGCCAGCCCCAGCTCTACGCCAGCCCTCATGTTTGCGCTGATGTAGCGCATGGCGTAGGCGATGCCGCAGCTCGACAAGGCCGTGGCCGCCGCCATTTGGTGCTCGGGAATGAACAAGACCTTCCCCAGCCCGGCAAACAGCGCTCTCACCACCTCCTCCTGCGCTGCGCTCGTGCCGTCTGAGGCAATGAAGGTCATGCTCTGCCCGGCGGCAATGGCGGTGTTGGGCGTAGCTCTAAAAACGGGAAAGCCCGGCAGCTCTGCCCGTATCCGCTCCAGCGTGACGCCCGCCGCCACGGAGACCACCAGCGCCTGCGGCGGCAGCACCGGGCGCAGCTTGTGCAGCACCTCCGGAAGAATCCACGGCTTTACGGCGACTATAACAACGTCCGACGCCCTGGCGGCGTCGGCGTTCTGGGTAGATGCGCTTACGCCCAGCGCGGAGAACGGTTGCAGCAGCGCCGGGCAAATGTCGGTTACGTACAGGTTGCCCGGCGCTACCGCCTTGGACTGCAGCAGCCCGCGGGCAATGGCGCCGCCAATGTTCCCGGCGCCAACGATTCCAATTTTCATGCGTGTATAATGGTTTTAGTGTTTGGCGTTTAGTGTTTAGTGTTTGGCGCTTGGCGTTTGGCGAAAGCGTCGTCCGGATATCCGGTGGGGCCTTGCGCCGCAAAAAATACGCGGCAGGCCGGTGGCTACGGTGGCCGCCTCCCGATTCGGCCGCATGACGACACGCAGGCGGGCAGCCCGTCGGCCTTACATCTCCCGCTCAAGTGCCGCGCCGCAAATGGGGTTGGCTGCCGCCATGCCCGGCGTGGCGCTTGCAGCAGAAAGCCGCACAAAAGTAGTCATTTGTTTTGTACTGCGCAAAGCATGGCGCTTATAACGAATTTTAGTTTATTAAATTGCAGCATCTTATAGGGCCGAAAGCCCTATAAATCGCAGCACGCTGCGCAGCTACCGTCAACAAGGACTCCCCCTCGTTAGGAAACGGGGGGAGGAAAGGTTCTGCGCTGTCCCAAAAGCGGACAACGGGTGTCCGAAAATGGACAGCTCTCCGACAGGGTAAAACGCAAAAAATGGCTGATAATGACGGCTTTAATTTTTTTGGCACAATGGTTGCCGCCTTCTTAGCGTAACATTGGCGTAAAACATGGACAGAATTATCAAAAAAAAGCGGTGGACGGCGAAAAAAATTGCGCTGCTTTCGGTTGTGGCGTTGGGCGCGCTGCTGCTGGGCCGGCTCGCGTCCGGCTCGCTGGGGAAGTCGACCCTGAGCGTAAGCCGGGAGCGCATGGCGATTGCCACGGTGAAGCGCGGCAAGTTCCGCGAGCTGGCGCCCGTAACGGGCGCCATTCAGCCCATATCTACCATTTACCTCGACCTGCAGGAGGGCGGGCGCGTGGAGGAAATTTTTGTGGAAGACGGGGCGCTCCTGAAGAAAAATCAGCCGATCTTGAAGCTCAGCAACACCGACCTGGAGCTTAGCCTCATCACGCAGGAAACGTCGGTGTACAACCTGCTGATGCAAATGCAAATTGCGCAGAACAACGCGCGGCAAAATACCATCTCGAAGCTCAACCAGGCGGTGGACGTGGAAAGCCTGCTGCGGGAAGCCAGGCGGGTGTTTGAGATGAACAAAAAGCTGCTGGCCGCGCACGCCATCGGCAGGCAGGAGTACCTGGAATCGGAAAATACCTACCGCTACTTGGTGGAAAAGCAAAAGCTGACCGCAGAGGTGCTGCAGCAGGATTCTACTGCCTCGGCGCAGCAAATGGAGCAGGTGGCGCAGTCGTACGAGGGCGCAAAAAACGGCCTCGGCCTGATGCGCCGGAAGTTTTCGGGGCTTACGGTGCGCGCGCCGGTGGACGGGCAGCTGACGTCGCTCGACGCCGAAATCGGGCAAAGCAAAAACAAGGGGGAGCGAATAGGACAGGTAGATGTGCTGAGCGGATTTAAGGTGCGGGTGGACGTGGACGAGCACTACATCGCGCGCATCTACGCCGGCCTCGAAGGACAATATCGGCAGGGCGACAGCCTCTACACGCTGACCATCAAAAAGGTGTACACGCAGGTGTCGGGCGGACGGTTTGCCGTGGACATGCTCTTTAAGGGCGCGGCGCCGGACGGCATCCGGCGCGGACAGTCGCTGCAAATCCGCATCGCGCTTGGCGACGAAACGAATGCTATCCTCATCCCGCGCGGCGGCTTTTACCAGCAAACCGGCGGAAAATGGATCTTTGCGCTCTCCGCAGACGGTAGCCGAGCCTATCGCAAGGAAATCCGAATCGGACGACAAAACCCCGACTACTACGAAGTGCTCGAAGGCCTGGAGCCAAACGAAAAGGTGGTGGTCAACAGCTACGAAAACTACGGAAACGCGGAGGAATTGAGAATTGAGAATTGAGAATTGAGAATTAAGAGCTCAGGTTACGCAGAAAAAACTTTCCGCGACGAAATAGCACGGAGGCGCGATGCGCTGTAGAGACGCACGGCGTGCGTCTCAAAAAAAATCCGAGTTCGGACAGCAGTATGCATAGCATGAATAAGCAAGAGCAAATAGCTGCAAAATCCTTTTAAACAGTACAATTATGATTAAGATTACAGATTTGGAAAAAATTTACCGCACGGAGGAGGTGGAGACCGTGGCGCTCAACAAGCTTTCGCTGGAGGTGCAGGAGCACGAATTTGTGGCGGTGATGGGGCCTTCGGGCTGCGGCAAGTCTACCCTGCTCCACATCCTGGGGTTGCTCGATGCGCCTAACTCCGGGAGCTTCCTCTTTAACGGCATCGAGGTGGCAAAGCTCAACGAAAGCAAGCGCAGCGACCTGCGAAAGGCCAACATCGGCTTCGTGTTTCAGAGCTTTAACCTGATTGACGAGCTAACGGTGTTCGAGAATGTGGAGCTGCCGCTGGTGTACAGCAAGGTGAAGGCGGCGGAGCGGAGGCGGCGGGTGGAGGCGGCGCTCCACAGCGTGGAGATGATGCACCGCCGCAGCCACTTCCCGTCGCAGCTATCGGGCGGGCAGCAGCAGCGCGTGGCGGTGGCGCGCGCGGTGGTGAACAGCCCGCGCCTCATCCTCGCCGACGAGCCTACCGGAAACCTCGACAGCCGCAACGGCGCCGAGGTGATGCTCATGCTCTCCGCGCTCAACGAGCAGGGCGCCACCATCGTGATGGTTACCCACAGCGAACACGACGCCCGATACAGCCACCGCATCATCCACATGCTCGACGGGCGCACCGTTACCGAAAACTTTATGCGGGAGCTGCTGTACGCCCCGCCAAAAAAGGAGGCGTAGGCCATGAACATCCGACAATCACTCCGCATCATATTCCGCAGCAAAACGTACAGCATCCTCAACATCGCCGGGCTGGCCATAGGAATAGCCGCCGCCACGCTCATTCTGCTCTGGGTGGAGTACCAGCTTAGCTACAACAAAAATATCCCGAAGCACAGGCAGCTGTACGTAGTGGCGCAGCACCAGCAGTACGGCGACGATACGCGCACGTTTTTTGTGTCGCCGGGGCCGCTGTTTGAAACGCTCAACAGCGAGTTCCCCGACGTTAAGCGCAACGCGCGCTACGCTGACGGAAAAAAGGATTTTTCGAGAGCGGGCGAGCTTGCGCCGGTCTCCATGCAGGGCCTGTATGCCGACTCCTGCATTTTCGGGATGCTGGACATGGAGTTTGTAGCAGGCGCTGCGCACAGGGCTTTCGATCCGGCAAGCCCGGTGGTGATTAGCGAAAAACTGGCGGCGGCGCTTTTCGGACGGCAGCCGCCGGTGGGCGAAGTGCTGAAGGATGAGGACGGCGCTACGTACGAAGTTACCGGCGTGTTCAAAAACTTCAGCAAGGGAAACCGCTTTCAGCACGACTGGATGATACCGTTCCGGCTCCTGGAAAAGATATACGACGAAAAAGGGTATACCGATGTTGCCCACTGGGGGAATAACTGGCACTCTACGTATGTGGAGCTGCATCCCGGCGCAGACGTAGCGCGGCTCAACGAAAGGCTGGCCGGGCTGGCGGCGGCAAAAACCAACGGCATGGTAAACCACAAATACTTTGTTTACCCCATAGACCGCCTCCGGCTGTACGGCGAGTTTAAGGACGGCCTGGAAACCGGAACCGGCTACGTCCGCACCGTGCGGATGTTCTTCTGGATTGGCTGCATCATCCTGCTCATTGCCTGCATCAACTTTGTGAACCTCTCCACCGCGCGCTCCGAAAAGCGGGCGCTGGAGGTGGGCGTGCGGAAAACGTTCGGCAGCCGGCGCGCGCACCTGGTGCGGCAGTTTATGGGCGAAGCGGGCTTGATTACGGGCATCGCCCTGCTGGCGGCGCTGGCCATGGCGTACGGCTGCCTGCCGGCCTTCAACCGCCTTTTTTCGTACCACCTCTCCTTCGATTTTACCAACCCCTACCACCTGGGCGGCGCGCTGGCAACAGGCGCGCTGTGCACCTTGCTGGCGGGGAGCTACCCGGCCTTCTACCTCTCGTCGTTTGCCCCGCTCACGGTGCTCAAAAAGCTCAAAAAGCCCGGCGGCAGCGCGGCCTGGATACGAAAGGGGCTGGTGGTGCTACAGCTCACCGTCTCCTTTGTGCTGATTTGCGCCACCATCGTCGTGTACCTACAGGTGCGCCATGCGCAAAGCCGACCCCTGGGCTTTGTAAAGGAAAACGTGCTGCTATTCCCTATTACCGACGAGCTGCAGCGGCACTCGGAGGTGGTGCGACAAAGGCTGCTCAATACGGGAGTGGTAGAAAATTCCGGCTTCGCAAGCAGCAACGTGATGCAAATTTGGTACAACGGCGGCGGATACGAATGGCAAGGCAAAATGCCCGACGCAAATCCGCTGATAACGACGCTGTTTGTCACGCCCGGAGTGCTGGAAACGCTGGGCATTGCCATCACGGAGGGCGAAACATTTACCGAAGCAAAAGCCGCCGCAGGAGCGGAGGCGCCAATGAAGGTCATCATCAACCGCACGCTCGCCAACATGATGGGCGAAGCGGGGCACGTGGGGGCGCTTATCGGGCAGGGCGGCGACAGCAAGTACCATTCGGAAATAGCCGGCATCGCAGCGGATTTTGTGTTCAACAACATCTACGGCAAAAAGCCGGAGCCGCTGATAATAGCCAACTACCCCAGCTACGCCAGCAACTACCTGCTCGTAAAGCTTAAGGAGGGCGCGGGGGCGACGAATGCGCAAATGGCCATAAAAAATGTCCTGCAAACGTTCAGCCCCAACACGGCGTTCGACGCCGCGTTTATGGACGACACGTTCGACCAAATGTTCGAGAGCGAACGGTTTGCAGGGCGCATGGCCGGAATGTTTGCCGCGCTGGCCGTTTTCATCTCCTGCCTCGGGCTGTTTGGCCTGAGCGCATTCGCCGCCGAACGGCGTACTAAGGAAATCGGCATCCGTAAGGTGCTGGGCGCCTCTGTCGCCGACATCCTTATCCTGCTGGGAAAGCACTTCATGACGCTCATCCTGATGGCCGTTGCCATCGGGATGCCGGTAGCCTGGTACGTCGCCTCCGCATGGCTCCAAGGATACGAATACAAGGTAACGCTCGGATGGAGCGTCTTCGCCGCTACGCTGCTGCTCGTGGCGCTCATCGCCCTGCTCACCGTGAGCGTACAGTCGCTACGCGCTGCTACCGCAAACCCCGTGAAGGCGATAAAAACTAACTAAAAACTAAAAACTAAAAACTAAAAGATGCGCAAGGCGGCATGACCTCGCTCGGCGTAGCGCGGACGCTACGCCGAGCGGGGCTCCCTTAGCGCTTCACCGCCTTCAGCGTTTTTGTTTTGCCGGCTTTCTCCAGCCGGATGAAGTATATGCCTGCCGGCAGGCGCTCCAGCGAAATGGTTTCCGATACGCTTTGCAGCTTTTGGGTGTGGACGATGGCGCCGCTGCTCGTGGCGACCGTCAGCGTGCAGCCTTCCGCACCGCTGAGGTGCAGATGGCCGGCAAACGGGTTGGGGTGCAGCGACGTCTCCGCCTGAAGCGCACCCGCTACCCACGTGCTTGGCGATAGCCGCGTAACGATTACGGTGTACGTCTTGGCGCTGATCTCGTCCGTCACCGTAATGTTGAGCGTGTTGGGGCCTACCGACAGCGGCTTTTCCCCGGCGCCGATGACGCGTGCGCCGGACGGCGCAAGGGCGACCAGGGTGATGGCGCTGACGCTGTTGGGAACCTCTACGGTGTAGCTGTCTATGGCGGGGCTAAAGGCGGGCGTTAAAACGCCGTCGGACGCTACCAGCGCGCTCGGCACGGGGGTACTCCCGGCCGCCGCGCGGGTTACCGCTACCGTGTAGGTTTGGGTGGTTATGCCGTCTTGTGCGGTTACGACTACGCTAAGCGTGTTTGCGCCTACGCTCAGCTCTTTGTTCTCCGCGCCGCTCACCGCTGCACCTGAGTGGTTGGCGGAGGCGCCAATATAAATGCTGCTCACGTCGTTGGCAACGTTCACCGTGTAGCTGGTGGTGGCGCTGTTGAAGGAGGGGGACAAGCTGTTGTTCCAGCCTACCGACAGTCTGTATAGCGTAGCATCGTTGCTTGCCCATCGCGCGTACAAATCGGTATTCTGCGACGCTTGGTACGCTGTTGTATCGGTGTAGGTCTTTCCGCTGCCGTATTGCGAGGTGTTCCAGCCCATAAAGGTATAGCTGCCGGTGTGGGTGGGCGTGGGCAGCTCGCCTACCGCTTGCCCGTAGGTTACCGGCTTGCTTGCTGGGCTTACCTCACCGCCGTTGGCGTTGAAGCTTAGCGTGTAGGTGTTGGCTGTCCACTGCGCGTACAGGGTCGTTTCGCCTATTGTACTATACACCGTTTCGGCGGTGTAGGTAGCTCCGCTGCCGTCCGGCGCGGTGTTCCAGCTGGTAAAGGTGTAGCCGTTGCGGGTGGCATTAGACAGCGCGCCTACCGCCGTGCCGTAGGTTACCAGCCGATAGGAGTTATTGCTCCAACCGCCGTTAGCGTCGAAGTGCAGCTTGTACTGGTTAGTCCACTGGGCGTACAGGGTGGTGTTCCTCGTTGTCCGATATACGCTCGCTTCGGTAAAAAACGTGCCCTCATACGGCGTTGGCGATGTGCTCCAGCCCACAAAGCTGTACTCGGCGGTATGCTCCTCGCCGCGATAGGGAGCAGGCAGCTCGCCCACCGTGTCGTAGTAGGCTACCTGCTTGCTGTAGAAGCTTGCCGTGCCGCCGTTGGCGTCGAAGCTCAGCGTAAAAGAGCTTGTCCACTGCGCGTACAGGGTGGTTTCGCCCGCCGTGCCGTATATGGTAGCCTCGGTGTAGGTTGTGCCGCTGCCGTCCGGCTCCGTGTTCCAACCCGTAAAGGCATAGCCGCCGCGGGTGGGCACAGGCAAAGGTTTTACCGCGTCGCCCGGCTTAAGGTAGATGACGGGGCGTACGTTGAGGCTTTCGCCGTTGGCGTTGGCGTTAAAGTAGAGCCGCCAGCCGGTGTAGATACCCGTAATGGACGAAAAATCTCTCCAGAAATCAGCCTGCTTATACAGGCTGACTGAGCTGTCCGGCACCACCAGGGCGCAAGAGTCTTGGGGAACGTTGTAAAAAGGGTAGTAGCCAAGACCTGGTGGAGTAGGACTTAGGCAGGTAATTTTGCGCAATTTGCTGCAACCGGAAAACGTCAGCTCATCAATGTAACCTACCAAATTGGGGATAGTGACGGAGGTCAGCCCGCTGCAACCGGAAAACGCAAACATGCCGATACCCGTTACCGAGTTGGGGATAGTGACGGAGGTCAGCCCGCTACAATAGGAAAACGCAGACTCACCGATATACGTTACCGAGCTGGGGATAGTGACGGAGGTAAGCCCGCTGCAACCGGAAAACGCATCGCTGCCAATGGAGGTTACCGCGCTGGGGATGGTCAACGCGCCGGTCAGCCCGTAGCAATGGTAAAACGTATAGCCGCCGATGGACGTTACCCCCGCCTCTATGAGTAAGGTTTTAATATTTTTCCGATACGTGTGCCAAGGAGCATCAGACGCCGACAAATAGTTGCCCATAGCTCCCGTCCCGCTGAGGGTGAGCGTATAGCCGTCGGAAGTGTCGCTGGTAATCTCCCACGTGCAGTCGCCGGTGATGCCGGAGATTGTTTCTGCCATTGCCGCTGTGTTGACCTGCAGCAGCGCCACCGCTGCAAGCGCTCTAAAGAGTTGCTGTGTTTTCATGTTGGTAGTGCGTTAAAAAATGAAAGTGCGAAAAATGCTGCGCGCTGTTTTTGTCCGTTTTTTTGCCATTTTTTTAGGGCGTGGCGGCTGCGGCAAGCCACAGCCGCCACGCTGCTGCTGCTAAAGCGTAATTTCGCCGATAATGGCGCTAAAGTAGGCGTTGATGCCGTGCCGAAACAAGTACCCCGGGTGGTAGGTTCTAAAGGCGGAGCCAAGCGTTTCCGCCGCCGGAATGGATAGCCTTGCCAGCTGCTTCTCTCCAAAAGGGGGAATGGCGGCGTAGCCCACCTGGCCAAAGTTTTCGCGGATAAGGTTGTCGTAGCTGTTCCCCGTGAGGAAAATGGCCAGGTTTGGCTTCAGGATGCTCACCTCGTCCGGTATAACGCGAAAAAGGGTGCGCTCTATGTCGTACATGTACTTCGGCGGGCGCCCCTTTTCGTAGGCTTTCCCCACCTTAACGATGTTGTTCCACAGGTAGCTGATTTGCCTTTGGGGAAATTTTTCGCCAATCATTTTTTTCAGCCGCGCCACGCCGTTCCAGAAGCACCCGCCGTGCTTCCTGTAGCCTTCCTTGTTGAAGAATCGGTCGTACACATCGCACAGGTGCGCTATGGGCTTGTCGGTGGAGAAGTAGCCCTCCCAGTCGTTTGTTTCCTGCCCGAAAATCATTACGCGCAGGTCTGCGTTTTGCCACGCTTTTTCGTCGCCGACGTAAAGCAGCATGGGGTTTTGGGGCTTTTTGGGGGCTCCTCCCTCCACGCTTTCCAGCAAGGCCTCGCTAAGCGCTTCCCACTTTGAGGCATACAGCTCGTTGAGCTGCTCGTTGATACTTTTCATGATGTTTTTTTGTTTAATGGTCAATTTTAATGGTTAATGGTTAATGGTTAATGGCGCGAAGCGCCGTAAGACCGCATAGGGTTTTACCATATACGGTACCGCAGGTCGCCCGTTCAGGGATCAGCGCGAAGCGCCGAATGGTAGGCGGAGTTCAAATTTTCAATTTTCAATTCTCAATTCTCAATTTTTCATTTTTCATTTTTCATTTTTCATTTTTCAATTCCCATTTTTCAGCATAGGGTTTTACCCTATGCTGGTACCGCAGGTCGCCCCTTCAGGGCTTAGCGCAAAGCGCCGAATGGTACGCCATTCTCAATTTTCAATTCTCAATTCTCAATTTTCAGCAGGTCGCCCGTTCAGGGCTCAGCGCGAAGCGCCGAATGGTACGCCGTTTTCAATTTTCAATTTTCAACTATATCGCGGCGCCTCGCGCCATTAACCATTAACCATTAACCATTAACCATTAAAAAAAAAACCGCAGGCATGCAAAAAAACATGCTGCGGAGGTGTATAATTTTGGGGAAATATTTGCTATGAGAATGTGCGCACGATACGTAACTCGCTGAGCACTGTGTGTGTGCACACCCTGCGGGAATGCAAAATGTAAAATGTAAAATGCAGAATGGCGCGAAGCGCGTAACTACTTGATTACTGTGTGCGCACACCCTGCGGAAATGCAAAATGTAAAATGCAGAATGGCGCGAAGCGCGTAACTACTTGATTACTGTGTGTGCACCCTGCGGGAATGTAAAATGTAAAATGCAGAATGGCGTGCGCCCTGCGGGAATGCAAAATGCAGAATGGCGCACGCGTACCCTGCGGGAATGCAAAATGGCGCGTGCTGCATTTTGCATTTTACATTTTGCATTCCCGCAGGGTGTGTGTGTGTGTAAGAGAGTTAAGAACTTAGAACTAAGAGTTGCTGACGCCGGAAAGTCGCCGTGTGCGCATTGGCTACGCTGTTTGCAGTTGAGAAGGTTGCCGTGTGCGCACCGGCTGCGCTATTATTTGCAGCCGAGAAGGTCGCCGTGTGCGCATCGGCTGCGCTATTTGCAGGGAAAAGCGCCGGGCACACCTCCGCCCCGCTATTTGCAGCAGCAAAAGGCAGCGCTTCGGAGCGGTCGGCACAGCTACGCCCAACAGGGTTTGAAAGCTTGTCGGCGTTGCAGGCTGCGCAAAATATGGAAAAATTTGCACCCGCATTAATATTATTGCAATTCGTTAGCACGACTTTACTGCTACAGGTATTTGGTAATACAAAATAAGGGCATATAAGGTATGAAAAAAGCTTTCAACAAACAAAATTTTCCCGAAAAAAGCTCAGAAATTTTTTCCGAAATTTTGAACTTTAAATTTCAAATCGCTGCAAACGAGAAAATTGCGAATTACGCGTAGGGGCGGGGTTTGCCCGCCCAATTGCGAATAACATCTCCGCTCGGCGTAGCGTCCACGCTACATCGGGTTAAAAGCAAGGCGCCAGCCTTGCAAATACGCTACGACATCCCCCGCGTTCTCTCCGCAGGCCGTCCCGCATGGGACGGCACTTGATTAACCGTATGCTTTAGGAGGTGTCAATAAATAAATAAATATTGCATTTCCGGATTACCTTGCATGGTCGCCGTAAATGGTCGCCGCACGCGACGACCCTACAAAATATAGATTCCTTCCTGTCCGATTCCGGCTGGAGAGGCGGCATATCGAGTCTCTACACATACGCGCCTTCGTAATTGTTCTATGTTCAATTTCCCGGCCTGGAAAAAAAAATTGGCACCTTTTTGCCGGATAGTTGATTTTTTTTATTACTTTTATGCGATTAAATTCTAATATCATAATTTACAATTCTCAAAAATATGAAAAAAAATATCTTTGAACTTAACCTCGAACAATTGAAAGAGATTGCACAGGCTCTGCAAAGCAGAGTGGAAGAAGGGCTTAGCAAAGACAATCAGGAAGTGCAATGCATCCCTACTTTTATCAACCCGAAAACTACGGATATCGACGGACAGGCGCTGGTGCTGGATCTGGGAGGAACCAATTACAGGGTAGCCTCTGTGGACTTCGCCGGCGGAAAAGCAAGCATCCATCCCGAAAACGGTTTTAAAGAAGACTTGTCCGTCATGAAAACGCCCGGCTTTTCCGAAGAACAATTGTTTGAGAAACAAGCAGACCTGATAAAAGCTATCAAACGCGAAAAAGAATCGCCTATCGGCTATTGTTTCTCTTACCCGGCCGAATCTTTATCCGACGGAGACGCCAAACTGTTGCGCTGGACCAAAGGCGTAGATATCCCAACGATGGTAGGCAAGCCTATCGGAAAGCCTTTGGTTGATTATCTGAATGCGCACGGCGAACCTAAATTTACCGGCATTAAAGTGATCAACGATACCGTAGCCAGCCTCTTTGCCGGACTGACCCGGAGCGACTACGACGGCTATATCGGCCTTATCGTAGGAACAGGGACGAACATGGCAACCTTCATCCCGGCCGATAAAGTGACCAAATCCGCTAAGGATGCCAAAACGGAAGGCTTGCTGCCCATCAATCTGGAATCGGGCAACTTCCGCCCGCCTTACCTGACCAATGTAGACGGCATAGTAGACGCCCTTTCGGATAGTAAAGGCGCACAACGTTTTGAAAAAGCCGTGTCGGGCATGTATCTGGGCGAAATTCTCAAAGCGGCTTTCCCGTTCGACGAGTTTGAAAAGAAGTTCGACGCCCGGAAGCTGACAACTATCATAAGCTATCCCGACATACATAAAGAAAAACATGTGCAGGTAGCCCGCTGGATTTATGAACGCTCGGCCAGGCTGGTGGCCGCTTCGCTTGCCGGTCTTACCTTAGTCTTAGTGTCGTACAATGCGTCTATCAAGCGTATCCGCCTGGTTGCCGAGGGAAGCCTTTTCTGGAGCGAAGACCTTAAGGGGAGTAATTACAAGGATATTGTAGCGCAAACCCTCCGCAGCCTTTTAGATAGCTTCGAACTTAAAGACGTCGGCGTCGACATCGACAAAATGGAAAATGCCAACCTGATAGGCTCCGCCATTGCCGCTCTTTCGTAAACGGGTTTCGCTATAGCATAAAACAGATAGGACATTCCCGGCGCGTTCGGTGAATGTCCTATATTTTTGCCCTTGTATACCATCTAATCGAGTAGGAGAAACGGGATTATTTCCCGTTTCGTCCTCTCACACCACCCGGCATACCGTTCGGTACCGGGGCGGTTCCTTACTTACGATACAATTTTACGATAGCAATCCATAAGAAACGGGTAGTTTGCCCGTCTTAAGTTATCATTATTCAAAGCGCGTGTAAGTATCGGGCTTAAGGATATGCGCCAATATCCCTTGCGAGTATTTGCCCATTCCCATGCTTTATACTTCTCTATACCGCATTTACATAGATTCTTAAAACGTGTCTTCACTTTCTTCCAGCTTTTCCATATGCACATCCGAAGGCGACGACGATACCATTCATCCATTTCCTGCAACCTGCTCTTCATGTCGGCTAACTTGAA
>JAIROF010000151.1 GCA_031257655.1 Prevotellaceae bacterium
ACCTCGAAGTCGGTCTTGTTGCGCAGCAGGCGCTTTATCTCGTAGTCGAAGGAGATGAGCGCTCTCGGTTTTTTTGCCATAGCGGTGTGTGTTTAAACGGTTTTGGTATGACAAAGTTACATGAATCTTTCGGATTTTTCATGCCACGGGTATGAAATTTTGAAGGGAACCTCTAAAAACTCCAAACTCTGCGCTACGCTCCCTCGGCAAAGTGCTCATTTACTGCGCTCATTTACTTTAGTAAGCTCCGCTTTTGCCTCGGCCGCAAGCCTTTTTTTTGGGGGGTTTTTAGAGGTTTTTACCATTTATGGCGCCGTCGAAAATTTGTTCTTTTTAGGGCATTGCAAGCGTTCACCTCAAAAAAAGTCTTGGTCGGCTTCGGGAATATTTGCGTATTAGAGCAAAACCGGCTACTTTTGCTTGCCATTAGGGAACCTCTAAAAACCCCAAACGCTGCGCTATGCTCCCTCGGCAAAGTGCTCATTTACTTTAGTAAGCTCCGCTTTTGCCTTAGTCGCAAGCCTTGTTTTTGGGGTTTTTTAGAGGTTTCCATTAGAAAAAAAGAACGAACATTTGGTATTTTACGTGCGAACGATTTACGCGTTGCGCGCCCGTTATGGAAGAATCCGAAGAAATAGAACAGATTGCCGAAGTGCTGCGCCGTGGGGGCGTCATGCTTTACCCCACGGATACGCTGTGGGGCTTGGGCTGCGACGCTACCAGCGAGGCTGCCGTGGCAAAAATCTTTGCCATTAAGCAGCGCATCGACGCCAAAAGCTTGGTGGTGCTGGTGGATGGCGAAAAAATGCTACGCCGCTACGTGCGCGAGGCATCGGCGCTTGCGCTGGATATTGTGCGCCTGAGCAGCTCACCGCAAACCATCATCTACAGCTGCGGCGAGGGCTTTGCCGGCGGCGTATGCGCGGCAGACGGCAGCGTTGCCATCCGCATCCCCAACCACCGGTTTTGCCAAAAAATTATTCGCAGCCTGGGGCGACCTGTTGTTTCTACGTCGGCCAATATTTCGGGCGCCAGCGCCCCGCGAACGTTAGCCGAAGTTGCCGACGCCGTGCGAAAAAGCGTAAGCGTACAGGTCGGCGCAAGGTGGGAGGGGAATCCTACGCGCAAGCCCTCGAGCATTATTCGCCTCGATCCGGACGGAAGGGTAGAAGTTATCCGGTAGGGGCGTTGAGGCGGCGGCGGGGCAGCGCAACAGCTACCGGTGGGTAGCATAGCGAAACATCAAAATGGTAAAAAAAGGAAAAAAAGGGAGCTTCCTGAAAACTTTTACGGAGGACGTCAGCACGTTTTCGCTGCTGGGCATTCGCTCCACGGAATCCGATACGCGCATGGCGTGGCTGCTCAACCGTGCGCTGGGCCTCGACTTTGTTCACTACCTCGACCTGTACGGTCGGGAGCCGGACAATGCGTCGCAGCCGACCATATTTGGCGAAGTCAAGCCCGAAGAGCGCCGGCAGTTTGCCGTTTTTCGCGCCGCCGACAGCGCTCTTCACCGCCTGTACATTCTCATCACCAACCGGCAAAGCAGCGAAGTGCTCCTCAAAAAGCTGGCGCAGGTTGACTACCTGCTAAAAATTTCGGACGCGCTGCAGGACGACGAGCTGGCTGCGCTCGGCGCAGCCATCCGCAGCATCCCCGGCGTGCAGATGTGCTTTGCCGTGGGCAACGAGCTCAAGAGCGACCCGCTGCTGCTAACCCTCGAGGCGTAACGGCCGGGAGCGCGTTACTTCACCGGGGGCTGCCTCCGCAAAAAATTTTTCCACCGGCAATTATACTTCGCTCAGCCTTCGCAAGCTGTCGCTGGAGCGCCTGCCGACAGGAATATGCTTCCTCCGGCTGGAGAAAGACGGCAAAACAAAAGCGCCGAAGGCGGTGAAGAGCGAAACGCCGCGTAAGCGCTGCCCCGGGCGCACGAGGCCTCGTCCACGTGCTGCGCACCTTTGCTATGCATTTTGTCCACGAATTGCACGAGTTTTTTTAGGCTCCCTTTAGCGTATAGATGCCATTGATTTTTTGGCGGTGCTAAAATTATTTCCAAGTTCTAAAATAATTGTTGTACTTTTGTGCTGTAGCATTTTGGTCTGTTTGCGCGTAAATTTGCTGGTTGTCAGCGATTTGTAAAAACAAAAATGCAGAATTTTGGGTAGTAATCAGCAGTTTACATGGCTTACGCAATCAGGCCTACTCCAAAACCCCTAATTTTTAATTCGTAGTTCGTAATTCCTAATTAAACAAGATGCCCATCATAAACTCCATCTTCAACCTGATGTTCAAAAGCCGCCTGACGGAGATAGAATTTTTTCGCAATAACCCGATGGCGGTGCAGGAGCGCCAGCTGATGCAAAACATAGAGAGCGCAAAGGATTCGGAGTTTGGTCGCCGCTACGATTTCAGGACGATAAAGAGCGTTGGGGCGTACCTTCAGCGGGTTCCCCTTCACCAGTACGGGGATCTTCGCCCCTACGTTGAGCGCATGATGCGGGGCAGCGCCAACGTGCTGTGCAGCGAAGAGGTGAAGTGGTTTGCGAAGTCGTCGGGCACCACCACCGAAAAGAGCAAGTTCATCCCCGTGCCGCAGCGCTCGCTGGACGAGTGCCACTACCGCGGCGGAAAAGACGTGCTGACCTTTTACCTGAGCCGCTTTCCCGAAAGCAACATCCTTACCAGCAAAAGCCTCACGCTTGGCGGAAGCCACGAGGTGACGAGCGTTGGCGCCAACACCTGCTGCGGCGACCTGTCGGCCATCCTCATCGACAACGCGCCGTGGATCACCGAGCTGGTGCGCACGCCCAGCAAGGAGGTGGCGCTCATTGCCGATTTTGAGGAAAAGGTGCGGCGCATAGCCGAGGAAACGCTCACCGAAAACGTGGTGCAGTTCGTCGGGGTGCCCTCGTGGAACTTGGTGCTGATGCGCTACCTGCTCAGCTACTCGGGCAAGAGCAACCTGCTCGAAATTTGGCCGCAGCTGGAGCTGTTCGTGCACGGCGGGGTGAGCTTTGCGCCCTACCGCGAGCAGTTCCGCGCCATCATCCCCTCGCCCACCATGCGCTACCTCGAAACCTACAACGCCTCGGAGGGATTTTTCGGCATCCAGGACGACCTGAGCGACGACAGCATGCTGCTCATGCTCGACTACGGCGTTTTCTACGAATTTATCCCCATGTCCACCTTCGATACCGCCCACCCCACGCTCTGCACCGTTGCCGACGTGCAGACGGGCGTTAGCTACGCCATGGTCATTACCACCACCGGCGGGCTGTGGCGCTACGTGATTGGCGACACGGTGGAGTTCACCTCGCTCTTTCCGCACAAAATAAAAATCACCGGGCGAACGCGGCACTACATCAACGTCTTTGGAGAGGAGCTGGTGGTGGATAACGCCGAAAATGCGCTGCGCATAGCCTGCCAGGCAACCAACGCCGGCATCCGGGAGTACACCGTGGCGCCGGTGTTCATGCGCGCCGACGAAAAGGGCGGCCACGAGTGGCTCATCGAATTTGAGCATCCGCCCGCCGACCTCTCCGTGTTCACCTCCCTGCTCGACCAGGCGCTCTGCGCCGCCAACTCCGACTACGAAGCCAAGCGAAAAAACAGCGCCACCCTCAACCTGCCCACGGTGCGCAGCCTCCACAGCGGCACCTTTTACCGCTGGATGACCCGGCGCGGAAAGCTCGGCGGGCAAAACAAGGTGCCGCGCCTCTACAACACGCGCGAGTACGTGGAGCAGCTCAACCGCATCAGCGGCGAGCTGGCCGCCGCCGGGTAAGGTATTCCTAATTCACAGCAAGCAGCCCATGCACCCCATCTTTTCCATTGCCACCGACGCCGAATTTGAGCAGGCCTGCCTTAGCGCCTTTTACCGGCAGGCGCAGGCGTGCGAGCCGTACCGCCGCTACCTTTCGTGCTTAGGCGTGCGGGCGGAGGACGTGCGCTGCGCTGCGCAAATACCCTTTTTGCCCATCGAATTTTTCAAAACGGAGCGCGTTGTCTGCGGAGATGCGGCGGCGCAGGCCACCTTTACCAGCAGCGGCACCACCGGCGCAGAAACCAGCCGGCACTACGTGGCCGACGTGCAGCTGTACGAGGCGTCGTTCCTGCGGGGGTTTGAGCGCTTTTACGGCGCTCCGCAGCAGTACTGCATCCTCGCGCTGCTGCCGGGCTACGCCGAGCGGCAAGGCTCGTCGCTGGTGTACATGGTAGAGCGGCTGGTGCGGCAAAGCGGGCACCCGCTGGGGGGATTCTTTCTGCGCAGCTACGACGCGCTGGCAGCCCGGCTGGCGCTCCTGCACCGGCAGCAGCAGCCCACCCTGCTCATTGGGGTAAGCTTTGCCCTGCTGGACTTGGCAGAGCAGCGCCACTTCCGGCTCCCCCGCCTCACGGTAATGGAAACCGGCGGCATGAAGGGGCGGCGGCGGGAGCTGCCGCGCGAAGCGCTGCACCGCATCCTGTGCAGCAGCTTTGGCGTAGAGGCCGTCCACTCGGAGTACGGCATGACCGAGCTCCTGTCGCAGGCCTACTCGTCCGGCGGCGGGCGATTTGTTGCCCCCCCCTGGATGCGCGTGGCGCTGCGCGACCTGCACAACCCTTTTGCCAAAGCAGCGCCCAGCGCCTCCGGCGGAATTAACGTCATCGACCTCGCAAACCAAAACTCCTGCGCGTTTATCGAAACTCAAGACCTGGGGAGAGTAAACGCCGACGGCACCTTTGAGGTGCTGGGGCGCATGGAGCGCGCCATGCCGCGAGGCTGCAACATGCTGATATGAACGAAGCGGGGAAAGCGGTGGGGAGTTGTGCAAAAATAGGCTTTTGCCTCAGCCGCAAGCCTTGATTTTGGGGTTTTTAGAGGTTCCCTGATGT
>JAIROF010000004.1 GCA_031257655.1 Prevotellaceae bacterium
TTCTGCATTCTGCATTCTGCATTCTGCATTCTGCATTCTGCATTCTGCATTCTGCATTCTGCATTCTGCATTCTGCATTCTGCATTCTGCATTCTGCATTCTGCATTCTGCATTCTGCCATAGGCAAATTGCTACCCGTACATAAGGCTATCCAAGGCCACCTTGATGAGGAGGAGGGCTGCGATAACGTACATTTGCGGGGATATTTGCCTGTGCTTACCGCTGAGGGCTTTCAGGGCGACAAAGCTCAGCATGCCGAAAACGATACCCTGGGCAATGCTGGCGGTAAAGGGCATCATCACCACGGTGAGAAAGGCGGGGAGGGCCTCCGTGAGGTCGTCGAAGGCGATTTTGGTCACGGCGGCAATCATAAACAGCCCCACAATGATGAGCGCCGGCGCCGTTGCAGCGGCGGGAATCATCAGAAAGAGCGGGGCAAAAAACAGGGCAACGGCAAACATCAGCCCCACGCTCACGGCGGTCAGCCCCGTTCGTCCGCCGGAGGCCACGCCCGAGGCGCTTTCGATGTATGAGGTCAGCGTGCTTGTCCCCAGCACGGCGCCAACGGTGGTAGCCAGCGCGTCGGAGAGCAGGGCGCGGCGAATTTGCGGAAAATTCCCGTCCCGGTCAACCAGCCCGGCCTTCAGCGCAACGCCTATCAGGGTGCCTATCGTGTCGAAAAGGTTGACAAAAAGCAGCGTAAAAACGATGATGAGCATGTCGAGCGTAAAGATATTGCCCCACTCCAGCTGCCAAAAGACCGGACGAATGTCGGGCGGAAGGGCAATCAGGCTCGCGTCGGGCAGGCGGACTTGCCCGAAAAAAACGCCGCACGCGGTGGCGCCCAGTATGCCCATCAGGATGGCGCCCGGCGCCTTACGCGCAAACAGAACGCCGGTCAGCACCAGCCCAACTGCCGCAATCCACACGCTGGGGGCGGACAAATCGCCTATCCCCACGATGGTGGCGTCGTTTTTCACCACCATGCCCGCCTGCTGCAGGCCCAGGAACGCTATAAAAAGCCCTATGCCAACGGGGATGGCGTACTTTATGGTGGGCGGAATGCTCTTCACAATCAGCTCCCGAACGTTGAGCACCGTCAGCAGGATGAAGGCCAGCCCCTCGATAAACACCGCCGTGAGCGCAAATTGCCACGAGTAGCCCATAGACAGGACAACCGTATAGGCAAAAAAAGCGTTCAGCCCCATGCCCGGCGCCTGCGCAACGGGCAGGTTGGCCAAAAACGCCATGAGCAGCGTGCCCACAATGGTGGCCAGCGCGGTGGCTGTAAACAGCGCACCCCTGTCCATTCCGGTCTCGCCAAGTATGCTCGGGTTCACAACCAGAATGTACGACATCGTAAGGAAGGTTACCATCCCGCCTACAAGCTCCCGCTTTACCGTCGTTTGATGCTCCTTTAGCTTGAAAAATTTGTTTAACACGATTGGGGTTTTTTATGTATGATGTATGATGTATGATGTAGGGGCAGGGCTTGCCCTGCCCTCGCAGTTAGCGTACCTAATTCACGTTTTCAACATTTTACAAAAGTCAGAATGACAAATAATTATAAAACCATTAAACATGCAACACATTAATAATATGCGAATTACCAACAAAACGCATTAACTCCTCAAAATCACCAAGTTGGAAAAATCAGTAGTGTGTTTCTTTTATTTTTCGGCAATTTTGATTGCAGATTCAAAAAAAAGTTGTACATTTGTTGCCAAGTTAAGTTCATCTCTCAGTAGAGAAGGAAATCGAAAAACGCAAAACCTCGAAGTTCTGCGTTTTTTGCTTTTTATGCCACCTTTGCCAGCCTCCTTTTGTATTTCTTCATCATCTTGTTCCGCGCCCTGTCTTTGCCTTCGAGGTAGTATGCCGTAAGCAAGTAGTACTCGTCTTTTCTGCGCATCGGCTCTAAGACAATAACATATTCTTCTGCTTTGTCGTATATGTAGGTGCGAGTTCCGTCAGGCTCTACGGCCGAAAACACCAGCATGTCGCTCGTTTTGTGTTCTTCAATATGGTACTTTATCCAGTGCAGCCGTATAGCGCGCGCCATATCAAAATCTCGCTTTTTTGTGGCCTTGTCAGCCATCACCGTGGTGAGGTGCGTAAAAAGCCGCTCCATTGCATCCTGCCCTTCTGCCGGCGTTGGGTTGATTTGCCTTGTGCGAAATGGGTAGTGTCATAAATTGTGGGGAGCGAAAAACCTAATTTACACCTAATTTTAACAACAAAACAACCTCAGTAGCAGGAAGATATAGTACAAACAACAACCTTACCACCTAATTAATGTAAATAGTTTGTAATCAGCATAATACTTGCTGAATCATGCAATTTATGACATCACCGGAAAATTCGGTGTTTTTTAGAGTTCCCCTACATTAGCTACATCATTCTCAATTCTCAATTCTCAATTCTCAATTCCAACTCTGCCACCAAATTTTTTGCCATTTCCGCGAAAGCCATTTTGGGGATTCCGTCATTCAGCGCCACCGGCGCCCCGCAGTCGCCGCTATCGCAGATGCTTTGCACCACCGGCACTTCGCCCAGCAGGGGGAGGTTCATGTCATGCGCCAGCTGCTTCACGCCATTTCGTCCGAAGATGTAGTATCGGTTTTGCGGCAGCTCGGCAGGCGTAAACCACGACATGTTCTCCACCAGTCCAAGGATGCGCGTTTTCACATTGTCGTTGTCCAGCATGTTGATTCCCTTGATGGCGTCAGCCAGCGCCACCTGCTGTGGGGTGCTCACCACCACGGCGCCGCTCAGCTTCACCTCCTGCAGCAGGGTGAGGTGGATGTCGCCGGTGCCGGGCGGCATGTCGATGACCAAAAAATCGAGCGCCCCCCATTCGGCCTGCAGCAGCAGCTGCTTGAGGGCGTTTGTCGCCATTGGCGCGCGCCAGATGAGCGGGTCGTCGGGCTTGACAAAGAAGCCGATGGACAGCGCCTTAACGCCGTACTTTTCCACCGGAATAATTTGCTCCTTATCGCCCAGCTGCGGCTTGGCGTCTTCCAGGCCAAGCATTTTCGGGATAGACGGCCCGTAGATATCGGCGTCCATCAGCCCAACCCTGTAGCCCTGCTGCGCAAGCGCAACGGACAGGTTGACGGCAACGGTGGACTTCCCTACCCCACCCTTGCCCGACATGACGGCCACGGCGTAGCGCACGCTCCCAATGGCAGCGGGAGCCTTTGCCTCCGGCTTCGGCTTCCCGGCGGACGGCCGCGCAGGCTTTGCTTCGGCAAAAATCAGCCCCACCTCCACGGCATGGCTCGGAAAAGCTTGCCGCAACAGCTGCTCGCACTGCTGCCGGAGGGTGGCGGCAAACGGGTCGCGCGGCCGGCCAAAGCGCAGCAAAAGCGCTATGCGCTCCGGGGTAACCTCGCGCAGCTCCACCATGTTGAGCGCAACAATATTTTTATCGTTTTCGGGGTGCACTATGCGTGCAAGTATCTCTAACAGCTGCTCTTTCATTGTCGGATGTTGGATTTCAATCGTTCTTCGTGCCGTAGTAAGCCTCATTTTTCCGGCGTGTAAAGGTAAAAAATATTTTTTTTAGCGGAAAAAATAGGCTAATTCTTTTTTTTGAGGCGCCATGAAAAGTTGGCATAGCAGAAGAGTATTTGCGCTTCGCGCCCTTTCTTCTCCCCCCTCATCGAGCGTCGTTCCGAGTTGATATTTCTGACGACAAGCGAAAAAAAATGACGAGGTAGCCTCGCTCCGCCATGGGTAGCGCAGTCGAGGAGCCGAAGCGAAGCTCGGCGTAGCCAACCTTTTCATCGCACCTCAAAAAAAAATCCATCCTCCCCCAAAATGCACCTTTCCTCGCGTAAAAAAACTTTTTTCATTGCAGGCGCTTGGGAAACCCGAGTTTTTCATGTACTTTTGCACAATTTTCCCGCTCAGGGTACAAGTAAAATAACGATTTAGCATGAAAAAAACAATCCAGACCGACAAGGCTCCCAAGGCCGTAGGCCCCTACAGCCAGGCCATAGAGATCAACGGAACGCTCTACACCTCCGGGCAAATCCCCATCAACCCCGCCACCGGCGCAGTGGTGGAGGGCGGCATTGCGGCGCAAACCGAGCAGGTTTTTCGCAACATCGAAGCCGTGCTGAGCGAGGCAGGGTATACGCTCGCAAACGTGGTCAAAACCACCGTGCTGATGCAAGACCTCAACGATTTTGCAGCCATGAACGAAGTGTATGCCCGCTTTTTCACCGCGCAGCAGCCCGCCCGCTCTACGTTTCAGGTGGCAAAGCTGCCGCTGGGCGCGCAGGTTGAAATAGAAACGGTGGCGGTGAAGTAGGAGAATATGCAAACCTTTTTTATCTTTGCACTGGTAATTGCGTTCTGCGTTTTGTGCTTAGAGGTGAAGGTCTTATTTTCCAAAGGAGGAAAGTTTCCCGAAACCGAGCTTGGGCGCAACGAGGAGATGCGCAAGCGGGGCATTACCTGCGCGCGTGAGGATGAGCTCGACCGTCGGCGCAACGAGCAGCGGCAGCCGGCGGACGGCGTGTCGTGCGGAGGGTGCAGCTTGAAGGACGTTTGCGGAAAAATCGGCAGCTGACCAAAGCCCGACGACAGCTGCCTCAGCAGCGTTTTTGCGTTAGAGCTCACCCCCGGACCCTCTCCAAAGGAGAGGGGAGCAGGCACTCGACTCTCCTTTGGAGAGGGGCCGGGGGTGAGGTCTGTTGAGTAAATCAGCAAGATATACAGCTTGCGAAAGCAGAAAAAAAATTAGCATCAACACGCGCCCGCTGGGGGCGCAAACAAAAAAGAATTACCAACCATTAAAAGTTTCATGACAAAAACCTATAAGCCCGTATCGGCCGAAGAAGCCGTAAAAGTAGTAAAATCCGGCGACCACGTGCACCTGAGCAGCGTGGCCAGCGCGCCGCAAACGCTCATCAAGGCGCTGTGCGCTCGCGGCGACGTAGGCGAGCTGCGCGGCGTGTACATTCACCACCTGCACACCGAAGGCCCCGCGCCCTACACGGAGGCGCGCTACGAGGGCATTTTTCAGCACAACGCCTTTTTTGTTGGGGGCAACGTGCGAAAGGCCGTGCAGGCAGGCTACGCCGACTACATCCCCGTTTTCCTGAGCGAAACGCAAAAGCTCTACCGCTGCGGCGCGCTGCCCTGCGACGTGGCGCTGATACAGGTTTGCCCGCCGGACAAGCACGGCTTCGTATCGCTGGGCACTTCGGTGGACGCTACGCTGGCCGCCATCGAAACGGCCAAAACGGTGGTGGCGGTGGTCAACCCGCACGTGCCCCGCGCGTGGGGCGACGCCATGATACCCATGAGCATGATCGACGTGTTCGTGGAAGACAACACCCCGCTGGAGCCGGCGCACTTCACCGAGCCGGACGATATAGAAAAGGCTATCGGCGCAAGCTGCGCCGCGCTGATTGAAGACGGCGCAACGCTCCAAATGGGCATCGGCGCTATCCCCAACGCAGTCCTGTCGCAGCTGGGGGGGCACAAAAACCTCGGCATCCACACCGAAATGTTCGCCGACGGCGTGCTCGCCCTCGTAGAAAAAGGCGTCATTAACGGGGCAAACAAGGCGATCGACCGGGGCAAAATGGTTTCGACGTTCCTCATGGGGTCGCAGGCCTGCTACGACTTCATAGACGACAACCCGATGGTGCTCATGCAGGATGTGCGGTATACCAACGACCCGTTTACCATCGCAAAAAACCCCAAGGTAACCGCCATCAACTCGGCCCTGCAGGTGGACATTACGGGGCAAGTTTGCGCCGATTCGCTGGGCGTCAAGTTCTACTCCGGCGTAGGCGGACAGGTGGACTTTATCTACGGCGCCTCGCTTTCGCCGGGCGGAAAAGCCATCATTGCCATGCCCTCCGTAACCAACAAGGGCGTGAGCAAGCTGGCGCCGGTGCTTGCCCCCGGCGCGGGCGTGGTCACCACGCGCAATCACATCCACTGGCTGGTCACCGAGCACGGCGCGGTAAACCTCTACGGGCGCAGCCTGCAGGAGCGAGCCAAGCTCATCATCAGCGTTGCCCACCCCAGCCACCGCGAGGAGCTGGACAAGGCTGCCTTTGAGCGATTTGGTACACACTTTCACTTTGTAAACAAGTAACCCTTAAATACAAACATCCTTTAAATCAACAAAATCATGCTTACAGAAAATAAAGATTTGATGGCGCAAGCTCGCGCCTCCCTCTCGGGTAAATGGGGCATAGCAGTGTGTACCACGCTGGTGTTCATGTTGATATTGGCCACCCCTGCCATCCCCGGCGCTATTCTTTTTCCCGTTTTCGGAAATGTGGTAGTGCTAATAATCGGTGGCCCGCTTTCTTTGGGATTCATCATGTTTTTTCTCGCCCTGTCGAGGGGTGAGGAGGTTAAGATTGAGGACATCTTCAAAGGATTCCGCTACTTCGGCACAGCGCTGGCTGCCTACCTTCTGGTAGCTGTTTTCACCCTTTTGTGGATGCTGCTGCTCATCGTACCGGGCATAATTGCCTCCATTTCGTACTCGCAAACACTCTACATCCTTGCCGATAATCCGGAGCTGGGGGCAATGGAGGCCATCAACAGAAGCAAAAAAATGATGTACGGCTACAAGTGGAAGTATTTTTGCCTCGGCCTGCGCTTCATGGGCTGGATTTTACTTTGCGCCATTCTGGTGGGCATAGTGGGCGGTATAGCGGTAGCTTTGCTACCTCATGGCGTTGGATGGACTACGGTGACTTGCAGCACTATGCTGGGATTTATCGGATATCTGTGGCTGTTGCCCTATATGCAAACCGCCTTTGCCAAGTTCTACGACGACTTAAAGGCAAATCAGGAGGGAAATTCAGCATTTTAAATTATGGTAAAAATTTCTTTTCCCGACGGCAGCGCGCGCGAGTACGAAAGCGGCGTAACGCCCTTGCAGGTTGCCGAAAGCATCAGCCCAAGGCTTGCCGCCGAAGCGCTGAGCGCTACCGTAAACGGTGCGCTGCAAGACCTGCGGTTTCCCATTGCGAGCGACGCCACGCTCAAGCTCCACAAGTTTGACGACGCCGAGGGCAAGCACGCCTTTTGGCACTCCTCCTCGCACCTGATGGCGGAAGCGCTGGAGCAGCTCTACCCGGGCGTCAAGTTTGGCATTGGGCCGGCCATTGAGCACGGATTTTACTACGACGTGGAGCCTCCGCAGCCCATTGTAGAAGCCGACTTGGAGAAGATTGAGAAGAAAATGCTGGAGCTGGCGCGCGAAAAGCAAGCTTTTGTACGCCGCGAAGTCAGCAAGGCAGAGGCGCTCAAAACCTTTGGCGACAAGGGCGAAGCCTATAAGGTAGAGCTTATCGGCGAGCTGCAGGACGGCGCCATCAGCTTTTACACCTGCGGCACGTTCACCGACCTGTGCAAGGGACCCCACATCGTAGATTCGTCCGCCATCAAGGCGGTAAAGCTCACCTCCATTGCCGGCGCGTACTGGCGCGGCAGCGAAAAAAACCGGATGCTTACCCGCATTTACGGCATAACCTTTCCCAAGCAAAGCCTGCTCGACGAGCATCTCAAGCTGCTGGAGGAAGCCAGGCGCCGCGACCACCGCAAGATAGGCAAAGAAATGGAGCTGTTCACCTTCTCCGAAAAGGTGGGGCAAGGGCTGCCGATATGGCTGCCAAAGGGCGCTGCGCTGCGATTCAGGCTCGAAGATTTCTTGAAAAACATACAGAAAAAGCACGGCTACCAGCAGGTCATCACGCCGCACATTGGGCACAAGCAGCTCTACATCACCTCGGGGCACTACGCCAAGTACGGCGCCGATTCGTTTAAGCCCATCAAAACACCGGACGAAAACGAGGAGTTCCTGCTCAAGCCCATGAACTGCCCCCACCACTGCGAAATATACCGCAGCAAGCCCCGCTCGTACAAGGATTTGCCGGTTCGCCTCGCGGAGTTTGGAACGGTGTACCGCTACGAGCAAAGCGGCGAGCTGCACGGGCTGACGCGCGTGCGCGGCTTCACGCAAGACGACGCCCACCTCTTTTGCACCCAAGACCAAATTAAGGAGGAGTTCAAAAAGGTCATCGACATCATTCTGTACATCTTTAGGCTGTTCGACTTTCAGGAGTATACGGCGCAAATATCGCTGCGCGACAAGGTAAACCGCGAAAAGTACATCGGGAGCGACGAAAATTGGGACAAGGCCGAAAGCGCCATCATCGAAGCCGCCGCCGAAAAAGGCCTGAAAACGATTGTGGAGTACGGCGAAGCGGCCTTCTACGGCCCCAAGCTCGACTTTATGGTGCGCGACGCCATTGGACGCAAGTGGCAGCTGGGAACCATTCAGGTGGACTACAACATGCCTGACCGATTTGAGCTGGAGTACGTTGGCATGGACGACAAGCGCCACCGTCCGGTAATGATTCACCGTGCGCCCTTTGGCTCCATGGAGCGCTTTCTGGCGGTGCTCATCGAGCATACCGCCGGCAAATTCCCGCTCTGGCTCACGCCGGAGCAGGCCGTGGTGCTCTCCATCAGCGACAAGTACAACGAGTACGCAAGCGAGGTCGCCGCGCAGCTCAACGACGCCGACGTGCGCACCCACGTTGACAACCGTAACGAAAAAATAGGAAAAAAAATACGCGACAACGAGCTGCAGCATATCCCCTACCTGCTCATCGTGGGCGAAAAAGAGGCCGCAGAGGGCGCTGTCGCTGTGCGGCGGCAGGGCGAGGGCGACAAGGGCGCGATGAAGGTTGCGGAATTTGCCCAATTCGTGAAAAACGAAGTCAGGAAAATGCTGGAGGCTTAGCTTAGCGATGTTTTTGCAAATACGAAAAGCTTGTACTACCTTTGTCCCATTCGTGTTAATCTGCAATATCGAGTTGAATTTACCGTATCGGATAGCGGCATTGAACCTATTGGCACTATATGCAACATTTTAGAACTGTCAAACCATTATACGTAAATATATTATGATTACAATAAAAGGTGTTGCCCCCCGCATGATAGCAAACAATCTTACCCCGTATGAGCCAACACATCCGGGCGAATTGCTGAAAAACGAAATTGAATACCGCGGTATCTCTCAACATCAGCTTGCTGCACAAATGGAGGTGGCTTATTCCGTCCTTAATGAAATACTAAATGCCAAACGCCCCGTTTTAACCGAATACGCTTTGCTCTTTGAAGAGGCGTTGGATATCGAATCAGAAATGCTTATCAAGATGCAGGCGGACTACAATTTACAAACCATCCGGCAAAGTAAATCGTGGAGCAAACGTCTCGCAAACGTCCGCAAGGTAGCCGTAGCGCTTTGACAGTAGCGCTTATTAATATTTAAGAAATAGTATGAATACAGTACAATTTGACGCCCAAAAAGCAGCTATTGCCCGTGCGATACTTAACTCAACAGACGATGTATTGCTTGCTCAAATATGGGAGCTTTTGAAAAAATCAAAATCGCTACCGCTGCCTGCAACAAGCGAAAAGCGTAAGCGGGAGCTTGGATTTCTAGAGGGAAAAGTAAAATTCAGCGTGGTAGGAGATGGTAAAATAACGGAAGAAGAATTTATCGGGCTATGAAATACCGAATAGAAAAAATTGATTGGATTTAACTTGGAAAATGTTGTTAAAAAAAATTTAAAACTGTAAAAATATTATGGCAAAAATCAACTTTGGTGGCGTGATAGAAGAGGTAACAACGCGCGACGAATTTCCCCTGGAGAAAGCGCGCGAGGTGCTTAAAAACGAAGCGATAGGCATTATTGGCTATGGCGTGCAGGGACCCGGGCAGGCGCTCAACCTGCGCGACAACGGCCTCAGCGTAATTGTGGGGCAGCGCAAGGGCGGCAAAACTTGGGACAAGGCGGTAGCCGACGGGTGGGTACCCGGCAAAACCCTGTTCGACATAGAGGAAGCCGCGCAGCGAGCAACCATCGTGCAGTACCTGCTTTCCGACGCAGGACAAATTGAAACGTGGCCTAAGCTGAAGCCGCACCTTACGGCCGGCAAAGCGCTATACTTTTCGCATGGCTTTGGCATCACGTTCAGCGAGCAGACGCACATTATTCCGCCCGCAGACATCGACGTTATTCTGGTTGCCCCCAAAGGCTCCGGGACGTCGTTGCGCCGCTTATTCGTGGCCGGCAAAGGGCTAAACTCCAGCTACGCCGTTTATCAGGACGCCACCGGCAGAGCCCGCGAAAGATGCTTGGCGCTGGGCATTGGCGTTGGCTCCGGCTACCTGTTTGAGACCGACTTCAAAAAGGAAGTGTACTCCGACCTTACCGGAGAGCGCGGGTCGCTCATGGGCTGCATACAGGGCATTTTTCAGGCGCAGTACGACGTGCTCCGCAAGAACGGACATTCGCCCAGCGAAGCGTTCAACGAAACGGTGGAGGAGCTCACGCAAAGCTTAATGCCGTTAGTCGCCGAAAACGGTATGGACTGGATGTACGCCAACTGCTCCACCACCGCACAGCGCGGAGCGCTGGATTGGCGGCACAAGTTCTACGACGCAACCCTTCCGGTATTTGAGGAGCTGTACAAAAGCGTAGCCTCCGGCGCCGAAGCTAAGCGCACCATCGAAACATGCAGCCAACCCGACTACCGCGAAAAGCTCAACGCCGAGCTGTCGCAGCTGCGCGAAAGCGAAATGTGGCAAGCCGGCGTTGCCGTAAGAAAGCTAAGACCGGAAAATAGCTGACGGCGGCCTTGTGGCGCTACGCAGTAAACAAAACTGTTTAAAACATTATCATAGGATTCGAGTATGAAACAGGCTGCTGTTTCATGCTCGAATCTTACTATTTTT
>JAIROF010000016.1 GCA_031257655.1 Prevotellaceae bacterium
CCCCACGTGGGCAGCGTGAGCCAACACAATCGCCATAGCGTGGGGTAAAACCCCACGTGGGCAGCGTGAGCCAACACAATCGCCATAGCGTGGGGTAAAACCCCACGTGGGCAGCGTGAACCAACATAATCGCCATAGCGTGGGGGTTTTACCCCACGTGTTCAACAGCATGTTACGCACATTTTAAATAGCCCGCAGCCTCAGCTTCCAATAGGGGCGGCGGGACACACAAACAAAACTTTAAAAACAGAACAAAAATGGCAAAAGAAGTAGCGGGTTTTATTAAGCTACAGATTAAAGGTGGGGCAGCCAACCCCTCGCCTCCCGTAGGCCCTGCGCTGGGCTCCAAGGGCGTGAACATCATGGAGTTTTGTAAGCAGTTTAACGCCAAAACGCAGGATCGCGCCGGAAAGGTGCTTCCGGTGGTTATCACTGTTTACAAGGACAAGTCGTTTGACTTCATCGTCAAGCAGCCCCCCGTGGCGATTCAGCTCAAGGAGGTTACCAAGCTCGACCTGAAAAAAGGCGGCTCTGCCGAGCCGAACCGTAAAAAAGTAGCCAGCGTTACCTGGGAGCAGGTGCGGACAATTGCCGAAAGCAAAATGCCGGACTTAAACGCTTTCACGACGAAGTCGGCTATGAGCATGGTGGCCGGCACGGCGCGGAGCATGGGCATTGAGGTGAAGGGCGAATTTCCTGCTAATGTGTAAACCAAACAAAAATTTCTCTTTAAGAAATGAAGCCTACAAAAAATAGAAAGGTTGTTTTAGCCAAGGTTGAACCGGGCAAGCAGTACAAGCTCACCGAAGCCGCCAAGCACCTAAAGGATATATCCTTTACCAAGTTTGACGCATCGGTCGACATTGCTGTTCGCTTGGGCGTAGACCCCAAAAAATCCAACCAGATGGTTCGCGGCGTAGTGGCGCTGCCGCACGGCACGGGTAAAAACGTGCGCGTGCTGGTGCTCTGCACGCCCGACAAGGAAGCCGAGGCAAAAGAAGCCGGCGCAGACCACGTTGGATTGGACGACTACATCGAAAAAATCAAAGGTGGGTGGACTGCTGTTGACGTGATAATTACCATGCCCAGCGTAATGGGAAAGATAGGCGCTTTGGGCAAGATACTCGGGCCGCGCGGCCTGATGCCAAACCCTAAAACCGGTACCGTAACCATGGAGCTGGGTAAGGCTGTGAAAGAAGTAAAAGCCGGCAAAATTGACTTTAAGGTCGACAAAACCGGCATCGTTCACGCCGCCATCGGAAAGGTTTCGTTCGAGGCCGAAAAAATAGCCGAAAACGCAAAAGAGCTTATCCACACCATCGTGAAGCTCAAGCCTTCTACGGCCAAGGGTACCTACCTGAGAGGCATCTCCATTTCGTCGACCATGAGCCCCGGCTTGCCTGTTGACCCCAAGTCGATTGAAGACCTTAAATCGTAATAGCAAAAATCCATTTATGAAAAAAGAAGAAAAGCTCGTTATTATTGATAGGTTAGCCGAGCAGCTCAAGGAAACACCCCACTTTTACCTTACGGATATTTCGACGCTCAACGCCGAAAAAACAACCGGCCTGAGGAGAAAGTGCTTTGAAAAGCAGGTCAAGCTGGTGGTCGTAAAAAACACCTTGCTGCGAAAAGCGCTGGAAAAAATCGGCTTCGCCGAAGCCGATATCTTTAGCGTGCTCACCGGCTCCACGTCTGTGATGTTTGCCGACGAGGCAAGCGTTCCGGCCAAGCTGATTAAGGAATTTCGCGCCACCGGCGACAAGCCCGTGCTCAAAGCCGCCTACGTGCAGGAATCGCTCTACGTGGGCGACGGCATGCTCGATGAGCTGGTGAACATCAAAAGCCGAACAGAGCTTATTGGCGACATTGTGGCGCTGCTGCAATCGCCCGCCCAGAGCGTAATCGCCGCCCTGCAATCGGGTGGCCATACCCTGTCCGGTTTGGTAAAAACGCTCGAAGCGCGCGCAGCGTAGCCTCGGCTAAGCTGCTGCAAGCTGTAAAAATGTAACACGCCCCGTACACGCGCAGCATCATAGCCTCGGCTAAGCAGCTGCCGCAAGCTGTAACACGCCACCGTCGCCCGGCATACAACGTAAATAGGGTGGCAGTATTTTTAGTAAAACCAACACTTAAAAAATATAAAAAATGGCTGACGTAAAAAAAATAGCAGAAGAGCTGGTAAGCCTTACCGTGAAAGAAGTAAGCGAGCTGGCAAAAGTTTTGAAAGAAGAATATGGCATTGAACCCGCTGCCGCCGCTGTGGCCGTGGCCGCCCCTGCCGCCGGCGCCGCCGCCGCAGCAGAAGTGGAGCAAACCGAATTTGACGTAATCCTCAAGAGCGCAGGCGGTAGCAAGCTCCAAGTGGTGAAGGTGGTAAAGGAAATAACCTCGCTTGGCCTGAAGGAGGCAAAAGACCTGGTTGACGCTGCCCCGAAAGCAGTGCAGGAAAAAGTCTCGAAGGCCGACGCAGAAAATATTAAAAAGCAGCTCGAAGAGGTTGGCGCAGAAGTAGAGATAAAATAGCAACTTCGTTCACCTTCAAATCATTAGGTTTAGGGCTTCACGTAGATGAAGCTCTAAGCCTATTGCTGTTTACATGAGTAGTTTTTAGCGTTCATCATCTTATCTTACAAACAAATATAAACATGCACTCTCTATCTAAGGCCAACGAGCGCATCAGCTTCGCCACCATAAAAAATAAATTTGAACATCCCGATTTCTTGGAGGTGCAGCTGAAATCGTTTCAAGATTTTTTTCAGCTTGAAACAACTCCTGAAAACCGAAAAAGCGAAGGCCTGTTCCGGGTCTTTCAAGAAAATTTTCCCATTACCGACACGCGCAACAACTTCGTGCTGGAGTTCGTTGACTACTTCATCGACCCGCCGCGCTACAGCATCGACGAGTGCCTTGAGCGCGGGCTTACCTACAGCGTTCCACTCAAAGCAAAGCTCCGCCTCTACTGCACCGACCCCGAGCACGAAGATTTTGATACCGTAATACAGGATGTTTACCTTGGCACCGTGCCCTACATGACGCCCCGAGGCACCTTCGTCATCAACGGCGCCGAGCGCGTGGTGGTGTCGCAGCTGCACCGCTCGCCGGGCGTTTTCTTTGGCCAAAGCACCCACGCCAACGGCACCAAGCTCTACTCGGCGCGGATTATCCCCTTCAAAGGCTCGTGGATCGAGTTTGCCACCGACATCAACAACGTCATGTACGCCTACATCGACCGCAAAAAAAAGCTGCCCGTAACCACCCTGCTCCGCGCCATTGGCTACGAATCGGACAAGGATATTCTGGAAATATTCGGTCTGGCCGACGAGGTGAAGGTATCAAAGGCTACGCTCAACAGGTACATTGGCCGCCGCTTGGCGGCCCGCGTCCTCAAGTCGTGGATAGAGGACTTTGTGGACGAAGATACGGGCGAAGTCGTCTCCATTGAGCGAAACGAGGTGGTGATAGACCGCGAGGTGGTGCTCGGAAAGGAGCACCTTGAGCCTATCTTTGAGTCGGACGCCAAGTCTATTCTGCTCCACAAGGAAGGCCAAAACGCGGCGGAGTACTCCATCATCCTAAATACGATGCAAAAAGACCCCTGCAACTCGGAGAAGGAGGCGGTGGTCTACATCTACCGCCAGCTGCGCAACTCCGAGCCGCCCGACGAAGCTACGGCGCGCGACGTGATAGACAAGCTCTTTTTCTCCGACAAGCGCTACGACCTCGGCGACGTGGGGCGCTACCGCATCAACACCAAGCTCAGCCTCACCATCCCCACCGATGTGCGCGTGCTGACAAAGGACGACATGATTGCCATTATCCGGCACCTCATCCAGCTCATCAACTCCAAGGCCGACGTTGACGATATTGACCACCTGAGCAACCGGCGCGTGCGCACGGTGGGCGAGCAGCTCGCCAACCAGTTTAGCGTAGGCCTCTCGCGCATGTCGCGCACCATCCGCGAGCGCATGAACGTTCGCGACAACGAGGTGTTTACGCCCATCGACCTGATTAACGCAAAAACCTTGTCGTCGGTCATCAACTCATTCTTTGGCACCAACCAGCTTTCGCAGTTCATGGACCAAACCAACCTGCTGACGGAGGTTACGCACAAGCGCCGCCTCTCGGCGCTGGGCCCCGGCGGGTTGAGCCGCGAGCGCGCAGGCTTCGAGGTGCGCGACGTGCACTACACCCACTACGGCCGCTTGTGCCCCATCGAAACGCCCGAAGGCCCAAACATCGGGCTGATATCGTCGCTCTGCGTTTACGCCAGAATCAACAAGCTCGGCTTTATCGAAACGCCCTACCGAAAGGTGGCCGACGGGCAGGTGAACACCGTCAACAGCGAAGTGGTGTACATGAGCGCCGAGGAGGAGGAGAATAAGATTATTGCGCAGGCAAACTCTGCCGTCGACGACGATGGACGGTTTTTGGAGACCCGCATCAAGTGCCGCTTGGAGGCCGACTACCCCGTGGCGGAGCCGGATAAGATTGAGCTGATGGACGTCGCCCCCAACCAGATTGCCTCCATTGCCGCATCGCTCATTCCCTTTCTGGAGAATGACGACGCCAACCGCGCCCTCATGGGCGCAAACATGATGCGGCAGGCCGTGCCGCTTGTCCGCCCCGAAGCGCCCATCGTGGGCACAGGCCTCGAGGGGGAGGTGGTGCGCGACAGCCGAACGCAGCTGATGGCCGAACGAAACGGCGTGGTGGAGTACGTGGACTCCCGCGAAATCCACGTGCGCTACGAATACTCCGACGAGGAGCGCTTCGTATCCTTCGACCCCGACCTCGTGGTCTACAAAATTACCAAGTACCAAAAGACAAACCAAAACACCTGCATCAACCTGCGCCCGGTGGTGGTAAAGGGGCAGCGGGTAGCCAAAGGTGAGCTGATGACCGAGGGGTACTCCACGCAGGGCGGCGAGCTGGCGCTGGGGCGCAACCTGAAGGTCGCCTTCATGCCCTGGAAAGGCTACAACTTTGAGGACGCCATCGTGCTTTCGGAGCGGCTGGTGCGCGAGGATGTATTTACCTCCATACACATCGACGAGCACATCATGGAGGTGCGCGATACCAAGCGGGGTATGGAGGAGCTTACCTCCGATATTCCCAACGTGAGCGAAGACGCTACGCGCAACCTCGACGAAAACGGGCTTATCCGCATCGGCGCTACGGTGGTGCCCGGCGATATCCTCATCGGCAAAATTACCCCGAAGGGGGAGAGCGACCCTTCGCCCGAAGAAAAGCTGCTGCGCGCCATATTCGGCGACAAGGCCGGCGACGTGAAAGACGCTTCCCTTAAGGCTTCGCCTTCGCTTTACGGTACGGTGGTGGATAAAAAGCTCTTTTCGCGCGTTATAAAGGAGGATAAAAAGGCTAAGGCTAACGAAAAGCAGCAGCTGCAAAAGTTTGACAACGAAATGGAGGAAAAAGCCCTCGAGCTGAAAACCGCGCTGGTGGAAAAGCTCTTTACGCTGGTCAACGGAAAGGTTTCGCAGGGCGTGCAGGACTACTTTGGCGTAGAGGTGGTGGGCAAAGGCGTGAAGTTTACGCAGCGCCTGCTCATGGAGCTGGACTACACCAACATCAACGCCGCCAGGTGGACTACGGATAGGGAGAAAAACCTCCTGATACGTAAGCTGGTCAACAACTACATGATTAAGTACAAGGAGCTCGACGCCGCCATTAAGCGCAAAAAGTATAACCTTACCATCGGCGACGAGCTGCCCAGCGGCATTGTGCAAATGGCCAAGGTTTACATCGCCAAAAAGCGCAAAATTACGGTGGGCGACAAGATGGCCGGCCGCCACGGCAACAAGGGTATCGTAGCCCGCGTGGTGCGCGACGAAGATATGCCATTCCTCGAAGACGGCACGATTGTGGATATCGTGCTCAACCCCCTGGGCGTGCCCTCGCGCATGAACCTTGGCCAAATATACGAAACCGTGCTGGGATGGGCCGGCAAGCAAATGGGCGTGAAATTTGCAACGCCTATTTTCGACGGCGCTCAGCTGGAGCACCTGACCGAATACACCGAAAAGGCGGGAATCCCGCGCTTTGGCAAAACCTACCTGCGCGACGGCGGCACCGGCGAAATGTTTGACCAGCCGGCTACCGTGGGCGTTATCTACATGATTAAGCTGGGGCACATGGTGGACGACAAAATGCACGCGCGCTCCATTGGCCCATACTCGCTTATCACCCAGCAGCCCCTGGGCGGTAAGGCGCAGTTTGGCGGGCAGCGCTTCGGCGAAATGGAGGTCTGGGCGCTCGAAGCCTTTGGCGCAGCAAACATCCTTCAGGAAATCCTTACCGTGAAATCCGACGACGTGTCGGGTAGAGCCAAAACCTACGAAACCATCGTAAAAGGAGACCCCATGCCAACCCCAGGCCTCCCCGAATCGCTCAACGTACTCCTGCACGAGCTGCGAGGACTGGGACTCAACATTGGGCTGGACTGAGAATTGAGAATTGAGAATTGAGAATTAGGAATTGAGAATTGAGAATTAGGAATTACGTGTAGGGGCGGGGTTCGCCCGCCCAATGTAGCCTGTCTTGCTGATGTCCTCAACAGACCTCACCCCCATCCCCTCTCCAAAGGAGAGGGGTGCAGGGACTCGACATTCGGCGCCAGCCACCCCTCTCCTTTGGAGAGGGGCCGGGGGTGAGGTCTAAATGACGCAACGCAAAGCGCTGATTTTTATCGATTTATAAAAATACGCTTGTTGTAAAATGGTGGCAATCATCAAGTTGCGCAAGTTGCGCAGCTTGCGATAGCTGAATTACTATCAATAGAAAAAAAATCTGCGCTCCATTTTCCGTATTCCCCGCAGGGGGGTAGCGCAGTAGAAAAAAAAATTGCCGTCGCGCAATCCTGTTTGGGTTTTAGAACCTGAAGTTTACATTTTGCAATCTGATAATTAGTCGATTATAATGAAGAAAGACACGAAGCTCAAAAGCAACTTTAGCCAAATAAGCATAAGCCTTGCCTCGCCCGAGCAAATACTGTCGCTGTCGAGCGGCGAAGTGCTTAAGCCCGAAACCATCAACTACCGCACCTACAAGCCGGAGCGCGACGGGCTTTTCTGCGAGCGCATCTTTGGCCCGGTGAAAGACTACGAATGCCACTGCGGAAAGTACAAGCGCGTTCGCTACAAGGGCATTGTGTGCGACCGCTGCGGGGTGGAGGTGACGGAAAAAAAGGTGCGCCGCGAGCGAATGGGGCACATCACCCTGGTGGTGCCGGTGGCGCACATCTGGTACTTCCGCTCGCTGCCCAACAAAATTGGCTACCTGCTCGGTATCCCTACCAAAAAGCTGGACGCCGTAATCTACTACGAGCGATACGTGGTGATACAGCCCGGCGCTATGGCTTCGCACAACGTCAACACCAACGACCTGCTGACGGAGGAGGAGTACCTGCAATTGGTAGACCAGCTGCCCAAAAATAACGCTCAGCTGGAGGATAGCGACCCCAACAAGTTTATCGCCGGCATGGGCGCCGAAGCCATCTACATGCTGCTACAGCGCTTAGACCTCAACGCGCTCTCGTTTGAGCTGCGCGACCGCGCCAGCCACGAAACCTCCCAGCAGCGCAAAACGGACGCCCTCAAGCGCCTGCGCGAGGTGGAGTCGTTTCGCGAATCGCGCGAGGTGAACAAGCCCGAGTGGATGGTCATGAAGGTGCTCCCCGTCATTCCGCCCGAGCTGCGCCCCTTAGTCCCCCTCGACGGCGGCCGCTTTGCCACATCGGACTTGAACGACCTCTACCGCCGCGTCATCATCCGCAACAACCGCCTGAAAAGGCTCATCGAAATCAAAGCGCCCGAGGTGATTCTGCGCAACGAAAAGCGCATGCTGCAGGAGGCGGTGGATTCGCTGTTCGACAACTCGCGAAAGTCCAACGCCGTGAAAACGGAATCCAACCGAGCCCTAAAATCCTTGAGCGATAGCCTGAAGGGTAAGCAGGGGCGCTTCCGCCAAAACCTGCTGGGCAAGCGCGTAGACTACTCCGCGCGCTCGGTAATTGTGGTAGGCCCCGAGCTCAAAATGCACGAGTGCGGGCTGCCCAAGGAAATGGCCGCCGAACTCTACAAGCCATTCGTCATCCGAAAGCTCATTGAGCGCGGCATCGTGAAAACCGTAAAGTCGGCAAAGAAAATCGTTGACCGCAAAGACCCCGTGATATTCGATATTCTGGAAAACGTGATGAAGGGGCACCCGGTGCTGCTCAACCGCGCGCCAACGCTGCACCGGCTGGGTATTCAGGCCTTTCAGCCGCGGCTGATAGAGGGCAAGGCCATCCAGCTGCACCCGCTGTCGTGCACCGCCTTCAACGCCGACTTCGACGGCGACCAAATGGCGGTGCACCTCCCGCTGGGCAACGCGGCCATCCTCGAGGCGCAGCTGCTCATGCTGGGGTCGCACAACATCCTCAACCCGGCCAACGGCGCCCCCATTACCGTGCCATCGCAGGACATGGTGCTGGGCCTCTACTACATTACCAAGCCCCTCAAGGGCGCAAAGGGTGGGGGGCTTACCTTCTACGGAACGGAGGAGGTGCTCATTGCCTACAACGAAAAGGCGGTCGACCTGCACGCCATCGTGAAAGTGCGCTACCCAATCTGGCAGGAGGCGACCAACACCTACAAGCACGAGATAATCGAAACAACGGTGGGGCGCATCATCTTCAACCAGTTCGTGCCCAAAGAGGTGGGATACCTCAACGAGCTGCTGACCCGGAGATCCCTGCGCGACATTATCGGGCTTATCATCAAAAAAACAAACATTGCGACCACCGCAAAGTTCCTCGACGATATTAAGGACTTGGGCTACCAAATGGCGTTCCGCGGCGGCCTGTCGTTCAACTTGGAGGACGTTATCATCCCCAAAGAAAAGCAGGAACTCGTGCAGGAGGGCTACAATCAGGTAGAAGAGGTGGAAAACAACTACAGCATGGGCTTTATCACCAACAACGAGCGCTACAACCAGGTGATTGACGTATGGACGCACACCAACGCCAAGCTGACGCAAATCCTGATCAAGCAGCTTACGTCGGACAACCACGGGTTTAACTCGGTCTACATGATGCTCGACTCCGGCGCGCGCGGCTCTAAGGAGCAAATCCGGCAGCTGTCGGGGATGCGCGGGCTGATGGCTAAGCCCCAGAAATCGGGGGCGGAAACGGCGCAGATTATCGAAAACCCCATCCTGTCGAACTTTAAGGAGGGGCTGTCGGTGCTGGAGTACTTCATCTCCACGCACGGCGCCCGCAAGGGTCTGGCGGATACGGCGCTCAAAACGGCCGACGCCGGATACCTCACCCGCCGGCTGGTGGACGTTTCGCACGATGTAATCATCAACGAAGGCGACTGCGGTACGCTGCGCGGCCTGCTGGCGTCGGCCATCAAGAACAACGAAGACGTGGTGGTTTCGCTCAGCGAGCGCATCCTTGGCCGCACCTCCGTGCACGACGTGGTAAACCCGCTGACGAACAAGGTGCTGGTGAAGGCCGGCGAAGAAATCACCGAAGATATTGCCCGGGCTATAGAGGAATCGCCCATTGAGCAGGTCGAAATACGGTCGGTGCTCACCTGCGAATCCAAGAAAGGCGTTTGCGCCAAGTGCTACGGCCGCAACCTTGCCACCGGTCGCATGGTGCAGAAGGGCGAGGCGGTGGGCGTGATTGCCGCCCAGTCCATCGGCGAGCCGGGAACGCAGCTTACCCTGCGCACATTCCACGTGGGCGGTACGGCCTCCAACGTGATGAGCGACTCAAAGGTCGTAGCCCGCTACGACGGCATCCTGCGAATTGACGAGCTGCGCACCGTCGAAAAGCAAAGCGACAACCGCAAGGTGGATGTTGCCATCGGGCGGCTGGCCGAGCTCTACATTATCGACAAAAATACCGGCGCCACGCTCTACACGCACGGCGTGCCCTACGGCGCCACGCTCTACTTCAAGAGCGGGGTGGAGGTCAAAAAGGGCGACCTCGTCTGCGAATGGGACCCCTACAACGCCGTTATCATTTCGGAGTACGCCGGAAAGGTGGAGTTTGAAAGCTTGGTCAAGGACGTTACCTACAAGGAGGAAACCGACGACCAAACGGGATACAGCGAAAAGGTGATTGTGGAATCGCGCGACAAAACCAAAAACCCGCTGGTGAAAATCATCAACAAAAGCGGCGAGGAAATCAAGAGCTACAACCTGCCCGTAGGCGCGCACATTGTGGTGGATGCAGAGCAGGCGGTGAAGATAGGCGAGGTGCTGGTAAAAATACCCCGCGCCGTGGGCAAGGCCGGCGATATTACCGGCGGGTTGCCCCGCGTAACGGAGCTCTTTGAGGCGCGCAACCCGAGCAACCCCGCCGTGGTGTCGGAAATTGACGGCGAAGTGCTGCTGGGAAAAATCAAGCGCGGCAACCGCGAAATCGTTATCACCTCCAAAACCGGCGAAGAAAAGCGCTACCTCGTGCCCCTCTCCAAGCAAATACTGGTGCAGGAAAACGACTTTGTGCGCGCAGGTACCCCCCTCTCCGACGGCGCCATAACCCCAGACGACATCCTCAAAATTCTGGGGCCAACAAAGGTGCAGGAGTACATTGTGAACGAAGTGCAGGAGGTGTACCGCCTGCAAGGCGTGAAAATCAACGATAAGCACTTTGAGGTAATCGTGCGGCAAATGATGCGCAAGGTGGAAATTGCCGACGCCGGCGACACCCGCTTCCTCGAAAAGGAAATCGTAGACCGCTGGGAGTTCATGCAGGAAAACGATTGGATTTACGACAAAAAGGTGGTGGTCAACTCCGGCAGCTCCCCCGACCTGAAGGTAGGGCAAATCGTAACCGCCCGCAGGCTGCGCGACGAAAACTCCATGCTCAAGCGCAAAGACCAGAAGCTGGTGGAGGCGCGAGACGCCATGCCCGCAACCTCATCGCAGGTGCTACAGGGAATTACCCGCGCGGCGCTGCAAATTCGCAGCTTTATGTCGGCGGCATCCTTCCAGGAAACCACCAAGGTGCTCAACGAAGCTGCCATCAACGGCAAGGTGGATACGCTGGAGGGCCTGAAGGAAAACGTTATCTGCGGCCACCTGATACCCGCCGGCACCGGGCTGCGCGAATTTGACCGCCTCATAGTCGGCTCAATGGAGGAAATGCAGAAAATTTCGACCAAAAAGGAGAAGAAAGCTACGCCTACGGAAGCCTGACCTCCCGAAGGTACAAGTAGTAAGTAGTAAGCAACGCTGCACAGCGTTGCTTGGCGTAAAAGCGGGCGGCATGGAGGAAAAAGCTCCACGCCGCTCGCTTTTTACGATATGCTGTGAGGATTGAAGTTTGGTTTGGATTTTTCGGGAAAAAGGCGTTTTTTTGGTTTGGATTTTTCGGAAGTGTCCATGCTTGATTGATATAGCTCGTGCGCAGAAAAAACTTTCAGCGCCGAAATAGCGACGAAATGGCGCTGTAGAGACGAGACGCACGGCGTGCGTCTCGCGGCGAAATGGTGCTGATGCGCAATGCGCAGCGAGACGCACGGCGTGCGTCTCTACAGCGCTATGCGCCATGCCATTCATAGCACCTCAAAAAAAAGAATTAGCCGCCGGCATACAGCATTTGCATACTGCCGAATTTTTGCAGAAAGAGAGCTTTGGGGGATTGTGAGGTTGGGGGAACCTCTTTTTGTGAGGTTTTTAGAGGTTCCCTTCTGCTTGATTTGGCTTATCCCCCCCAACAGCATCTTAAATTTCCTCTTCCGGCTCTTTCAGCTCTTCGAGGCTTTGCCGAATAGCGGAGATGTTTCTGTCGTACACTCTGAACATGTAGCATGTCAGGAATATGCCCCCTGTAAGTGCGCAGGCAAGCGATGTCCATTGAAAGATGGTTGCATGTCCCACCATATACATCCATATTGCTCCGAGCGCAATGGCGATCGACAACGCGGCGCTGACGATTTTTTCCTTCTGTATCCAGATGTTATAGCCGGCTACCAGCAAGGACGTCTCCTTGATGTTTTTCGTGAAATCCACCTTCGTTAGCGCCACGATTTTGATTAGCGACCAGGCAAGATAGGCGGCGCAAATGGCGAGCATACCCCAGACGAATATACCCCCTGCTCCTTGCATTTGTTCGCGAAACGGCTTGAAATTGGCAAGAAAGGCTAACGTGGGAATCGCAAAAAGGATGACAGCGATGCCCAGCATTTCGTAGCGCATCAGCTTGCTCAGCGACCTGTTCGCCCTGTCGTAAATCATTTTACGGATAATGTTTTCCTTCAACACTTCCTGTTTTTTAAGATGTTCGTCAATCGACTTCCATACATTTTTTAATTCTTCCGGTTCCATTGTTTCAACATTTTTATAGGTTTGACATTTTAATCAGCTTCTCTTTAATGCGCTTGAGCTTCGTGGCAACGTTGCTCACCGACAATCCTGTGATTTCAGCAATCTCCTGGTAGGGTTTCTCCTCCAGCCAGAGCAGGATGAGCGAGCGCTCCAGCCTTCCTAGCTGTCGGATAAGGCGGTAGAGCTCGCGAACGTTTTCCTCCTCGTTTACCGGCTCCAAAGCCTGCTCGTCGAGCAAATGGAGTGGCATCCGCTGCCCCCGGCGCCTCTTGCTGCGGATGCCCGATATGCAGGTATTCAGCGCCACCCGGTAAATGTACGTCGAGCAGGAGCTCTCGCTCCTGAAGCTCGGAAACGCTTTCCACAAGTTGAGCACAACATCCTGGTACAGGTCCTCCACAGGCGACTCGTCGGATACGTAGAGCGAGCAAACTTTGTAAATTATGCGCTCGTTCTCCCGAATCATCCGTATAAAATTTTCTTCCCGTATGGCGCTGTCCTGCCTGTTCATGATATCTACCGCTTTTTCTTTATTAGTCGCAAGAAACGAAAAAAAATGGCACAATGCAGAATTTTTTTTCGGATTTCACCTTGCCGCCTCCCAGCAAAGGGCTGTAGGGCAACCCGTGCAGGGTTAATGCTGGAGGAACCTATACCCCCCCCCAAGCTCTGCGCTACGCTCCATCGGCGAAGTGCTCATTTCCTGCGCTCATTTACTTCAGCAAACTCCGCTTTTGCCTCAGCCGCAAGCTTTGATTTTGGGGGGGGAGGTTCTCTGTACCAACTTTTCGTAGCACCTCAAAAAAAGGATTAGCCAATATTTGCATTATTCTCGTCCGCGCGCAGCATATTATTGCAACGCTATTGCAATATCGAATTATTATTGTAACTTTGTGGCGTTAACGAAATGTTTTTATGGAGAAGCAACGACGAAATACGAAGACCAAGAAGCTGGTAATGGACGTTTTCCGGCACGAGGCGGGGGCGCTTTGCCACGCCGACCTTGTGCAGCGGCTGGCGGGAAAGGTAGACCGCGTGACCGTGTACCGCATCCTGCAACGCTTTTTTGATGAGGGGGTAGTGCACAAAATATCGGCCGAAAACGGGAAAACCTACTACGCCCTGTGCCATGATTGCTCCGCCGGGCAGCACGCCGACGACCACGCCCACTTTTACTGCATGAGCTGCAAAACGGTTTCGTGCATCGAGGCGGTGGGGCAATTCCCCCAGCTGCCGCAGGGGTATATTGCCGCAGAAGCGTCGTGGTTTATCTCCGGCTATTGTCCCAGCTGTAGGGCGGTGTAGCATGAGGACGAGGAAGCTACTTTTGCCTTTCGCCTTATGCGGCGGCGTTTCTGCGGCGGCGGCCTTGTCCGCGCCGGCGCAGGAGCGCGACAGCGCGCTGCGGGTTCACCACCTCGATCCGGTGGCGGTGGTGGGCAGCGCGGCGGCGGCGCGGCAACGGCTACAGCCGCTTGAGCTCCTCCACGCCGGAAGGGAGTACGTGCTCGAAAACCGAGGCGGCACCCTGATGAACGCGCTGGAGAAGCTGCCGGGCCTTGGCGCTTTTCAGGTAGGGCAGGGCATCTCCAAGCCGGTTATTCGGGGCTTGGGCTTCAGCCGGCTGGTGGTGGCCGAAAATGGCATTAAGCAGCAGGGGCAGCAGTGGGGCGCTGACCACGGGCTGGAGATAGACCAGTACGGCGTGGAGCAGGTGGAGGTTGTAAAGGGGCCGGCGTCGCTGCAGTACGGCTCCGAGGCCATTGCCGGCGTTATCGCCATCAGCTCCCATGCGTGGCGCGAGCGCGACGGGCTTTCCGGCGAGGTGATGCTCAACGGCGACAGCAACAACCGCCTGCTGGGCGGGACGGGCGATGTGCGCTACCAACAGCGCAACCGCTTTGTGGCGGCGCGGGCCAGCTACCGGAGCTTTGAGAGCTACCGCATCCCGGCAGATTCGTTTACCTACCTCACCTACAAGTACCCCATCCACAACCGGGTGCTCAAGAACACGGCGGGGCGGGAAGCCGACGCCTCGCTGCAGGCCGGCCTGCGCACCCGCGCCTGCGACGCCTCCCTGCTGCTGAGCGGCGTGCACTCCAAGGCGGGCTTCTTTGCCGGCGCAAGCGGCCTGCCGCACCTCATCAACATGGACGACAACGGCAAATACCGGAGCGTAGACCTGCCCTACCACGACGTAACCCACCTCAAGGCGGTGCTCAACCAAAGCTTCCGCCTCGACGACCGGAACCGGCTCAACCTCGACCTGGGCTACCAGCGCAACCTGCGGCAGGAGTATTCGCCGCCGCACACGCACGGCTTTGGCCCCTTGCCGCAGGGCAACCTCGAGCTGGAGATGCGGCTGCAAACCCTCAGCCTGAACGCGGCATGGGAACGCCGAAATCTTGCCGGCAGCGCGCTGCGCGCGGGCGTCAACGCCGAGTACCAGCGCAACCGCGTGGGCGGGTACATGTTCCTGCTGCCCGAGTTTGAGCAGCTCACGCTGGGGGTGTTTGCCGTCAACCGCTTCCGATTTTCCGATGCGCTGGCGGCTACCGTTGGCGCGCGCTACGACGGCGGCGACATGCGCATCCACCGCTACGAGGGCGTCAACGGCTACTTTTCTGTGCCGGAGCTGAGGAAGCCCGGCGGGAGCGCGAGCTTCATGGCGGGGATGGCTTACGAGCCGACCCCGAGCTGGAGCCTAAAGGTAAACGCCGGTAAGAGCTTCCGCCTCCCCAGCGTAAGCGAGTACGCCTCCAACGGCGTTTCGCACCACCTGATGCGCTACGAGCTGGGCGATAGCGCGCTCCAGCCCGAAACGTCGTACCAGCTGGACGTTCACGCCGATTTCAGGCGGCGCTGGAGCGAAAGCCTGGTCGGCAGCCTGACGGCGTCGGCAAGCGCGTTTGGCAGCTACTTTCCCGGCTTCATTTTCCTGAACCCCACCGGCGAATACTCGCTGCTGCCCGAGGCGGGGCAAATTTACCGCTACGTGCAGTCGCGCGCTGCCCGCTGGGGCGGAGAGCTGTACGCCGCGGCAGACGTTGGCCAAGTCCTCACGCTCACCGCCGCGGCGGAGTACGTGTACGCCGCCGATCTGGAAAGCGGCTTTCCCATTGCCTTCACGCCGCCGCTCACCCTCACCGGCGAGGCCATCGCGCGGTGGCGCCGGCTGCTGTGCTTTGCCAACAACCGCGCGGCGCTAACCTGCCGCTACGCTGCCGACCAGCGCCGCACGGCGCGCAACGAGCTCCCAACGTCCGGCTACCTCCTCTTCGACGCCTCCCTCGGCGTGGAGATACCGCATGTGCGAATTTGGCTACAGGTGCAAAACCTCCTGAACACGAAGTACTACAAGCACCTCAGCTTCTACCGCCGCCTCAACCTGCCCGAAGCCGGGCGAAATTTCTTGCTCTCTGTACAAATTCCAATAAATTCTTAAAGTTTAATTTTTTAAAATTGAAATGACAATGAAAACGCTAAAAACGCTAAAAACACTTTGTTTCTATGCCGCCTTTCCCCTGGCCGGATGGGCGCTTTTTGCTACCGCATGTAGCAACGACGATAAGGACACCACAGGCCCCGTGATTACCGTAGACGAGCCTGTGAATGGCGACACTGCCCACGCCGGCGAGGCGCATGGCCTGCACATAGAGTTTGACCTTAAAGATGAATCGGAGCTTAACACGTATAAGATAGACATCCACAGCGGAGCAGGGCACAGCCACAGCACCAGCCTGCTAAAAGCGGTGGCTAATGATTGGAGCTACCAGAAGATGGTAAAGATGGATACGGTTGAGCAAGGGCTGAAAAACCACCGTGTTCATGTGCACAGCGACTCCATCCCGGCCAACGCTACGCTGGGCGAATACCACCTCGGCATTTTGGCTACCGACGTACACGGAAACGAATCGTCGCAGTACATCACCTTCTACTTGGCCGAGCCGGACGATGACCACGACGACCACGACGACCACGACGACGACGACCACGAAAACGAGTAGCTCCTGAATTTGACCATAAAAAAACCGTAGGCTTTGGAATTTATACAGACAGATGCTAATTCAGGGCTACTCGCAATCATCACCATGCAGCATAACCGCGTAAGGCAAGCTTGCGCGGTTATGTGTTTTATTGCTTCGGCGGCAGGCCGCGTTTTTCGTCAGGTTTTGCGCCGTAAAGATAAGGAGAATTTGGCTAATTCGGGTTACGCAGAAAAAGCGGCTCTGCGAAGAAATAGCGGCAAAATGGCGCTGTAGAGACGCACGGCGTGCGTCTCGCCGCGCATTGCGCATCAGCGCCATTTTGTCGCGAGACGCACGCCGTGCGTCTCTACAGCGCATGCGCCATTAATCATAGCAATATTCAAATCAAAAAAATCCGAGTTCAGACCGCTATATGCGTAGCATGAGTTAACCTCATCTAATGCTATTCATGGCGCCTCAAAAAAAGAATTAGCGATTTTTTTTTGCTTTTGGTGTACATTAACCATTTTTTTGTACCTTTGCGCCTGACGAGTACGGTAAAACGTTGGCGTGCTGCTGCTGTCAGCACTTTTTGCCGCGCGCGGCTTCTGCATGTTTCACTAATTTTTTTATGCTTTGGAAGACGGTGTCCCTCTACTGCTTAGCGCAATTACAGTCCGCCCGGATTTTTCTCCCCCCTTTGTAGCTGTCAGCGCGGCGCTGCTGGCGGTGCTGCTGGTGTTTTCCGCCCTCATTTCGGGCGCTGCCGCAGCCTACTTTTCGCTTTCACGTAGCGACGTCAGCGCGCTCAAGGCCCGCGCCGGCAGGTCGTCCGGGGCGGCGGTGCTGCTGCTCGAGCGCCCCGACTGCCTGCTGGGCTGCACCCTGCTCGTAGGCAACGTGGCCAACGTAGCCATTATCATGCTTTCGGCGCTGCTCGTGCAGCATACGCTGGCGTTTACGCCGGCGCTGCTTGGGCTTGCGCTCGAGGTGCTGCTTATTTCCTTTATCCTGCTGCTGTGCGGGGAGGTGCTGCCCAAAATTTACGCCCGCAGCGGTGCGCTTTCGCTGGCCATTTTCATGGCGCTGCCGCTGTATGCGCTCACCACCGCTACGCGGCCCCTCAGCTTGCTGCTGGCCAGGGCTACGCAAAGCGTCAACCGGCGGCTCAAGTCCGGACACGTGGGCGGCATCTCGATGGACGACCTGTCGGGCGTGATAGACGTGATGCGCACCAATAACGCCGAGGACAGAAAAATCCTGAAGGGCATCGTCAAGCTCGGCAGCACCGACGTGCGCGAAGTGATGACGCCCCGCATCGACGTGGTTGCCGTTGAGGCAGGCCTCACCTTTGCCGAGCTGCGCGCGCTCATCGTAAAGTGGGAGTACTCTCGGCTGCCGGTGTACGAAGAAAACCTCGACAACGTAAAGGGCGTGCTCTACATAAAGGATTTGCTCAGGCACCTGAGCGAGCCCGATTTTGCCTGGCAAACGCTGGTGCGGCCTGCCTACTTTGTGCCGGAAAATAAAAAAATTAACGACCTGCTCGAGGAGTTTCAAACGCACAAAAACCACCTCGCCGTGGTGGTCGATGAGTACGGCGGCGCGCTGGGCATCGCCACCCTGGAGGATATCCTCGAGGAAATTGTTGGCGAAATTTCGGACGAATCGGACACGGAGGAGCTGCCCTACAGAAAGCAGAGCGACGGAACCTACCTCTTTGAAGGAAAAACGCTGCTCAACGATTTCTGCAAGCTGATGAGCCTGCCGCACGATTACTTTGACGACGTAAAGGGAGACTCCGAAACGCTCGCAGGCGCCCTGCTGGAGCTTAAGGGCGACTTTCCTGCCCAAAACGAAGAAATGCGATACCGAAAAACGCTCTTTGCTGCGGTCGCCTTTCAGGGACGGAGGATCCAAAAGGTGCGCGTGACGTTTGATGAGAATTAGGAATTAGGAATTACGAATTGGCGTGTAGGGGCGGGGTTTGCCCGCCCAATTTACGAATTAATCCCCCATTGCGTAGCGCCGAACGTAAAAAAATAAATAGCAGAAAATGGCCGAATTGTATTTTATTTATGTGGTAAGGAATGCTTGGAGTTAGGAACATGGATAGAAAAAATGAGCGTTTTGCGGCATGTAGCCGTGTTTTTTTTGTGCTGCAGATGGTCTGCGCGGCGGGCTGCGTGATGTTTTCGTGCGGCGGCGGCAGGCAGGGTACGCCCAAACCCCGAGGATACTACCGGATAGCGCTGCCGGAGGAGCATACCTACGCGCCGCTCTCCCTCAAAGGCTACCCTTACACCTTCGACGTATCGACGCACGCCACCGCTACGCCCAACACCAGCCGAGGCAGCGAACCCTACTGGCTCGACGTTTACTACGCCGACTACAACGCCATCATCTACCTGAGCTACAAAAGCATTGAAACGATGAACGCCTACGCGCAGCTGGTGGAGGACGCGCATACGCTGGTTTACCGCCATACCATAAAGGCCGACGCCATTAGCGAGCAGCGATTTGAAAGCGGCAGCGGGAAAACGTTTGGCTACCTCTACGAAATTGGAGGCAACGCCGCCACCAACGTGCAGTTCTACATGACCGACAGCACAAAAAACTTCCTGCGCGGCTCGCTTTACTTCAACGTGCACCCCAACCGCGATTCGCTGGCCCCGGTCATCGAATTTATCACCGAAGATATCCGGCGGCTGATGGAAACGCTGGAGTTTATTTAGAGGAATTGAGAATTGAGAATTAAGAATTAAGAATTAAGAATTAAGAATTAAAAATTAGCGTTATGAAAGCATGTTTTGCATCCCTTTTCTGTTTGCTATCCTGCTATGCCGTTGGGCAGGATGTTAAGATTACGCATGGCCCGTATTTGCAGAAAGTCGGCGAACACGAGGTTACCATTGTTTGGACTACCGACAGCGATGCGGTGTCGTGGGTAGAGCTCGCTCCGGCAGGTGGCGAAAGCTTTTACGCCCGAGAGCGTCCGCAGTACTACCAGACGAAAGACGGCAACCGCGTAGTGGGCAAGCTGCACGCCGTCACCATTCCGGGCCTTGAGCGTGGAACGGAGTACCGCTACCGGATATTTTCGAGAGCGGTGATGCTTGAGCAGCTGATGTACGGCCATGTTGCCTCATCCAACGTATATCGCCGGGCGCCCTTGCGCTTCACCACTTTGGATGCCGGCAAGCCTGCGATATCGCTGGTTGTGCTCAACGATATACACGGCAGAGTTGACGACCTGACCGCCTTGAGCGGCAGCGTAAAGTACGGCGAAACCGATTTGATGATTTTCAACGGCGATATGGCCGATTACATGCAGGATGAGCAGCAGCTTTTCTCCGCGTTCATGGACGAATCCGTAAGGCGGTTTGCCGCCGAAATTCCGGTGTTTTACGCCCGAGGTAATCACGAAACACGGGGGCTTTTGAGCCGGCGTTTTTCCGATTACTTTCCCACAAACAGCGGCAAGCCGTACTACGCTTTTCGGCACGGGCCTGTTCACTTCATCGTGCTGGATTCCGGCGAAGACAAGCCGGATTCCGACATCGAGTACTACGGGCTGGCGCAATTTGACGCCTACCGCTCCGAGCAGCAGGAGTGGCTGCGCAGCGAGCTGCAAAGCGAATCCTTTCGCACGGCGCCCTACAAAGTGGTAGTCATGCACATACCGCCGGTAGCTTCGGGCTGGCACGGCACGTTCGAGGTGCAAAAGAAATTCCTCCCCCTGCTGACCAACACCGGCATTACCGTGATGTTCTGCGGAGATACGCATCGCTATGAGTACGTTGAGCCTAACGCCGCCCTGCACGACTTTCCCATCCTGATTAACGCCGCCAATACTTCGCTCGAAGTCAGCGTAACCCCCATAGAGATGTCCGTCAAGCGGAAAGATACTTCGGGTAGGGTGTTGAATGGATTTACATACTATCCTGCGCACAAGTAGGCGAGTGGGGGCTTACGGGCGATTTGCCCGGTGCGCTCTCGGCATGGTTTTGTACGAAAATAGCGCACAACACGGGCGCAGCTTTTGGCCGCGCGGAGCGTAAAAGCGGGCAGGGATGGCCGGAAGGCAAGCCCGCCTGCGCGCTCAAGCCGCAGAGCTTACGAAATGAAGTGGGAGCTGATGGATTGGCACTGGTACACCTTGTTGATAATATCGGCGAGCATATCGGCCACCGAAATGATTTTGATTTTGCCCATTTCCTTGTCGCGCTTAATGGGGATTGAATCGGTAAATACCACCTCCAAGAGCGCCGAATTTTGGATGCGCTCGTGGGCGGGACCCGACAGGACAGGGTGCGTAGCAATGGCGCGTACGCTGGTAGCGCCTTTTTCTTTCAGCATGTCGGCGGCCTTGGTGATGGTTCCTGCCGTATCTATCATGTCGTCGAGGATGATTACGTTTCGGCCCTCCACGTCTCCTATAGCCGTCATTTCGCCCACCACGTTTGGTTTTTCGCGGTTTTTATGGCAAATAATCATGGGCGCGGCGAGGATTTTGGCGTAGGTGTTGGCGCGCTTGGCGCCGCCCATGTCGGGCGCCGCTACGGAGAGGTTGTCGAGGTTCAGGCTGCGGATGTAGGGAACGAACACCCGGCTGGCGTATAGCAAATCTACCGGGACGTCAAAAAAGCCCTGTATCTGGTCGGCGTGCAGGTCCATCGTCATTACGCGGTCTACCCCTGCGGCGCTGAGGAGGTTGGCTACCAGCTTTGCGCCGATGGAGACGCGCGAGCGATCTTTGCGGTCCTGCCTTGCCCAGCCAAAGTAGGGAATAACCGCCACGACCTTGTAGGCCGAGGCCCGCTTGGCGGCGTCTATCATGAGCAGCAGCTCAAAGAGGTTGTCGGTGGGGGGAAAGGTAGATTGGATGATGAATACGGTGCTGCCGCGAACGCTTTCGTCGAAGGCAGGCTGAAACTCCCCGTCGCTAAAGTCGAGCACGGAGCATTGCCCGAGCTCGGAGCCAAAGCTGGCGGCAATTTTTTCGGCAAGGTAGCGGGACGCGCGACCACAGAAAAATTTAATTTCGTGGGTTGGTAGCATAGTGGCAAAGGCGGTTGTAAATTGGGTGGTACGTTGGTAACAAAATCGGCACAAAAGTAGCTGAAAAACGAATATAAAAAAAATTTTTTTACGGCTTTTGCAAGCAGCTGTTAACGTGCTCAATGTATTGCAGGATTTCTTCGCCGCCGGTTTTCTTTTCGGAAGAGGTGAGAAAGATGGGCGGCAGCTCCTCCCAGGTTTCGAGCAGGGTACGGCGAAAGCGCTCCATGTTGTTGCGCTGATCTCGGCCCGACGCCTTGTCGGCCTTGGTAAACACCAGCGCAAAGGGGACGCCGCGCTCGCCCAGCTGCCGGATAAATTCCAGGTCTATGCGCTGCGGCTCGTGCCGCACGTCGATGAGCACAAAGAGCAGCGTGAGGCTTTGGCGTTCGCCGATGTAGCGCGTGATGATGGACGAAAATTGCTTCCGATTGCTTTTTGATGTTTTGGCAAATCCGTAGCCCGGCAAATCGACCATGTACCAGCGCTTGTTGACCAGGAAGTGGCTTATCAGCCTTGTTTTGCCGGGCGTACCCGACACCTTTGAGAGCTTTTCGTTGCCGGCAAGCATGTTGATGAGCGATGATTTGCCAACGTTGGAGCGGCCTATAAAGGCGTATTCGGGCAAACCGTCGGTGGGGCATTGCGAGGGGTACTCGCTGCTTTTTACGTAAGTTACGGACAGGGTGTAAGGATTCATAGCGCATGCGTTGAGCAGCTGCAAATATACGAACTTTTCTTGGATTTATGCACCGGAGGCTGGGGCGGCTATCCCGGATACCGTCCCGGATAATTCCTCCTCCTCTCCTCGACCGCCATTCGGAGTTGATATTTCTGATGCCAAACAAAAAAAATGACGAGGTAGAGCGGGACTTCAGGTCATTTTTTTTTGTCGTCAGAAACATAAGCTCGACATTTCGAGCGTAGCGAGGAGCCTCCCCCAGGTTTTCATAGCGCCTCCCCAAAAGAATTAGCCCAATTTTCGGCTTTTCAATTTTCAGCTTTTTCAATTTTCGGCATTCAGCTCCAGCAACATCCACTTATTTTCTGTTACGCCTTCGATAATGTTTTGCGTGCAGAGGTTCCAGCCGATAAATCCCACAAATTTTCCGTTAGCATCCACGTAGTCGTCAGCCGGAGCGAGGGGTGCACCGGTGTCGGCGTGGTAATTTTCGTGCATGCTGCCGCAGGCTTTTATGTCGCCCAGCAGCAGGGCGCCGAGGGCGCCCGCCTGCCAGCGCAGCTCGTTGTCGAACGCATAGTTTTTGAGCCCGATGGAGTAGAGGTAGTTGGCAATAGGCCAAACGGGCCCTTGCCAGTTCGAGAATGGAATGATGATGTTTTTGTTGTTGTAGTCGGGGTCTTGCAGCGAGAGCGACCGGTAGCCGAATTTCGCCTTCATGTGTTCGGGGTTAACCAGGTAGCGCTTAATCATTTCCCTGCCTTTGGCTTGTGGCGCGAGCTTTTGTATCAGCGGGATAAAGCTTGCATAGCTCACGCGGCGGTAAAACTCGCCTGTTTCGCGGTCTACAGTGTAGTAGATTTGGTCTTCGTCGCACCACAGCACGTTGCCAATTGCGTTTTCGAGCCGAGTTGCTTTGGCGGTCAGCGCTTCGTAATCGCCGGTTTTTCCCAGCGCCTTGGCTATCAGCGCTTGCGCTATAATTTCGCGCAGCTGGAAAGTTGAGGCGTCAGGCGCGAGGAATGAGCGCGCGTCGCAGCCGAAATAGTTCATCGCCGGATTGTTGTCCGCGCCGCTTTGCCCCGCGTTTTCCCAGAAGTAGCAGCCGTAGGCGGTGTCGAGCTGCGTTTTGTCGCGGTACTCCAGCGCCCGCATCAGCGCATCGTAGTGCGGCTCAATCCAGGCGATGTCGCCGGTTTGCCGGGCGTAGAGGTAAACGCCTTGCGAGAGGAAGGGCTTCATGGCGAAATCGCCGAAAACCTTGCGCGGGCCTTCTGTGGTGGCGCAGCCGGCGGTGTATCCGCTGGCGTCGATGCCTGCAATGAGGTTGAGCGCCCAGTATTTCAGATATTCGGGCTTGCCGACGCTTGCCAAGTGGTTGGCGATAAAGAAGCCGTCCCAGTCCCACATTTGCTTGTAAAACCCTGCGGGGATAAGGTAGGGATATTGCAGATACCCCTCGGCCGGACGGATAGACTGCGGCGTAAGGCGCTCAAACTCCTTGGCGAGGTCGGTTTTCAGGCTGGCCAGCTCGCTGTCGGTCATGGTTTTAAAAACCGTTTGCGGTGTTGAATTACATCCTGTCATCATCAGTAAAGATACTCCTAAAAGTGCGGGTAAAATGTGCTTTGTCATGCTGCTAATGTTTTTATATGTGCTTGAATCTGTTTGTTTTTTTGCAATACTTTGGGGAATTTCCAAAAACCAAAACGCTACGTGATGCACCTTCGCCAAAAAGCTCATTTCAGGAAGCTCCGCTTTCACCTCATCCGAGAGCCTTGTTTTTCAGGTTTTTAGAAGTTTTTTATGGCAAAGTATTTTCAGCTAATTGCACCGCAAATGTAAGCATTTTTCGGCAAGGCCCCATTCGATTTTTCAGCTTTTTTTCGGTAGGGGGTAGCGTCCGCGATCTATTGATATGAACTTCAATTGGCAAATGATCAAACAGGTATCAATTTTACCGAATGATTGCAAATGCTTAACAATCAACAAAATACGTTTTTGCATCAGTAAATAAGGACATCATCCCAAAAAAGAATTAGCCAAAATTTTCGCAGATTTTGCTTGCGCCCAAAAAACCTCATTTACTCACTCGTGCTTATTTTTGGTGTTCGTGAGCTCACTACGCTCGGTTACACCTAATTTTCCTAACAAAACAACCTTAGTAGCAATGAGTTAACCGACATCCATCCAACTTTATTACCCATTTTCCGTTTGCTCGTCTCCAATTTTTATTAATAATAAGGTAATGAGGTTATTACATGTTGTTGTTTGCGCTGCTACTGAGGTTGTTTTGTTAGGGAAATGAGGTTGAGAATGAGGTTTTTCGCCCCATACACGATTTATGCACAATGCTGATTTTCACTTGTTTGCGAATTATATCAATCAAAAATGGACATCACCCGGTAGGGGAAACCTCTAAAAGCACAGTACGGCTGCCAAAGGAGGTTATTGCGCTGGTATTGCGCAGCGCAGCGGAGCACAGCGGTTTCACAGAGGAGCACAGCGGGCTTACGCCGAAATCAGAACGCCGCAGGTAAGGTAAGGTAAGGTAAGGTAAGGTAAGGTAAGGTAAGGTAAGGTAAGGTAAGGTAAGGTAAGGTAAGGTAAGGTAAGGTAAGGTCAGGTCAGGGTAGGTCAGGTCAGGGCAGGTCAGGGCAGGGTAGGGCAAGTCCGGTACCTGAGCGCGTAAGCCCATTAACCGTTAACCATTAACCATTAACCATTAACCATCGTGATATTTTTGAATGGGCGCAAGTTCTCCTGCTTCTCCTCGCTTAGCCCCATGGCGTGCATTTCCGGGATAATGGTGATGCCGGGGTTGGAGTCCACGACGTGGATCAGCGTTTCGATGCTTCCCGATTCGTACTTGATGGGGGAGGTTTCGAGGGCGCTTTGCTTCAGCTTGCACAGGCGCTCGATTTGTCCTCGGAGGCAGTGCTCATTTTCCAGCAGCCAGAGGGCGTTGACGTCGATTTTGTCGAGGTCAACTTCCTTTTCTTGGTGCGCCTTATCGCAGGGCGAGACGTAGGCGTAGAATTTTTCGTAGTACACCGGAAATTCGGACAGGCGGGGGTGGTTGAGGGGGCCTGCCAGCACGCCACCGTCCAGCGTTCCGTTCAGGATTTCGGCGATGAGGTTGGCGGTAAAGAATTAGCCTGAAAATAAGAGCCATTGCAAAACGGTTTCTTCAACAAATTAAAAAACTTGCGAAAACTGAATAAAACAATCCGTGTAAATCTGCCTCATCTGCGTGCCCAAATGCGAAGACACCCTCTCAATTTTCAATTTTCAATTCTCAACTCTCAACTCATTCCGCTTTTTTGCCCGATTCGAGCTAAATAGTGAATAATATGAAGGGAAAAGATGGCAATTAACGTAAACTTTACTAAAATTCGGTTGGTCGATTTGGATTGTCCAATATCATTTCTCACCTTTGCCTAAATTTTAATAAACGTTTCCTCGCAATCGTATTTATGTGTGCTGAAATGCCCCTCTTTTTTTCCATAAATAGCAATGTGGCTACGCCCGAAATAATGCGGCAGGGCATAGCTATGGCACACACACACACACACACACACACACACACACACACACACACACACACACACACACACACACACACACACACACACACACACACACACACACACACACACACACACACACACACACA
>JAIROF010000037.1 GCA_031257655.1 Prevotellaceae bacterium
ACCTCTAAAAACCCCAAAATCAAGGCTTGCGACTGAGGCAAAAGCGGAGTTTACTAAAGTAAATGAGCATTTTGCCGAGGGAGCGTAACGCAGAGTTTGGGGTTTTTAGAGGTTCCCTATAATTTTCAACTCATCATAATCGCCTGTTTGCCTAAGTTCAAATAAACTTCTGTACAGTTTGCCATTTTCTGCGCTTACAATGCCGGTTTTAACAAATCTCAGCGAGAACAGCGTAATAATGCCGCTATGCGTATGTGCCACAAAGCCTTTTTGCAGCAACAAAGCGCTCACTATATAGTAACACGAATAGTATAGCCTGTTGGCTGCATTTCGGTAAAATCCTTGCTCCACAAGATAGGGTATTTCCCTGATAGTTTCGTTAGCCCGCTCAATCTTGATCCTTACAAGAGCGGTTTTTTCTTCGTCCGACAGTCCCATTTTCCGGTATTTTCAAGAAATCAATATTCCGTCGTTTTCTACGTTATGGTAAAAAGGGGTAAAGCTACGCTGTTCCCATTCCTTTGCCGTGTACATTTTCACGCTGATGTAAGCCCCGTAATCCCAACCCATTTCGGCAAACGGGTAGGCATACTTATTTTCATCTGCATAGGTAATTTTGCCATCCCTGTTGAGCAGCACCAGCAAATCCCAATCCGAATCGGGCTGGGCGTCGCCCCGCGCCTGCGAGCCGAAGAGTATGACGCGGTCGTTGGGCAGCAGCTGCCGCTTGAGCGCACGGATATTTTCAAAAATCTGCCGGTTCATAACGGTTTACATTTTCGCTTACAAAGTTAGCATTATTTTCCCGCACGGCAAATGTAGGTGATGTCCATGTTTGATTGATATAATTCGTAAACAATTGAAAATCAGAATTACGCTGCATACTTCAAGACAAAATACTGTGCTGATTATCAACCGTATGGATTTTCATATCAATCCATCATGGACGCTACCTAAAAAAGAAGTATGCTAACCCTTTTTATCAGCCCCGATAATTTTTCACCCCTTGTTGCGCAATTCGCGCAGCTATTCCCTGTGGACGTGCACGCCCAATTTGAAAATCAACAAAAAATAGTTACTTTTGCGCTTCGCTTGAGCTTACGGAAAAGCACACCTCCGAAAGTAAGCGGTAAAGCAGCGCTGCCAACCGGCAGCGCCCCGCTCATAGCGCGGTCGCAGCCGGCCAGGGGGAGCATTTTTACAGGCGCCACCGCTTGTGCAGCAGCGCTGGCAAGGCCTGATGATTTTTGCCCCCGGTTTTTCAGGCATATTGGATGATCTCAATTTTACCTAACTTTAAATTATATCAAAAATGGCGCAAGAAAAAAAGTTTGTTACCTGCGACGGTAACTACGCCGCAGCGCATGTGGCGTATATGTTTAGCGAATTGGCGGCTATCTACCCCATCACCCCGTCGTCCACAATGGCGGAGTACGTAGACGAGTGGGCAGCCTTTGGGAAGAAAAACCTCTTTGGCGAAATCGTGAAGGTGGCCGAAATGCAGAGCGAAGCCGGCGCGGCGGGCGCTGTTCACGGCTCGCTGCAGGCCGGCGCGCTTACCACCACCTTCACCGCCTCGCAGGGGCTGCTGCTCATGATTCCCAACATGTACAAGATTGCCGGCGAGCTGCTCCCCTGCGTGTTCCACGTATCGGCCCGCTCGCTCGCCATGAACGCCCTCTCCATCTTTGGCGACCACAGCGACGTGATGTCCACCCGGCAAACCGGCTTTGCCATGCTCGCCTCGGGCAGCGTGCAGGAGGTGATGGACCTGGCGGCGGTGGCGCACCTCGCGGCCATAAAGGGGCGCGTGCCCTTTGTGAGCTTTTTCGACGGCTTCCGCACCTCGCACGAAATCCAAAAGATTGAGGCCATCGACGGCGAAAACCTCCGCAGCCTGATTGACCAGGAGGCGCTTGCCGACTTCCGCCGCCGCGCGCTCAACCCCAACGCCCCCGTGACGCGCGGAACAGCCCAAAACGGCGACGTGTACTTCCAGGCCCGCGAATCGAGCAACCGCTACTACAGCGCCGTGCCCGACCTCGTGGCGGGCTACATGAAGGAAATCAGCCGCATCACCGGGCGCGAATACCGGCCGTTCAACTACTACGGCGCGGCCGACGCCGAGCACGTGGTGATTGCCATGGGGTCGGTGTGCGACACGATAAAGGAAACCATCGACTACCTCAACGCCAACGGCAAAAAGTACGGCGCTATCTTCGTTCACCTCTACCGCCCCTTTTCGGCCAAGCACCTCCTCGAGGCGCTGCCCGGCAGCGTTCGCCGCATAGCGGTGCTCGACCGCACCAAGGAGCCGGGCGCAGGCGGCGAACCCCTCCTCCTCGACGTAAAGGACGCCCTCTACGCGCTGCCCGAAAAGCCGCTGGTGGTGGGCGGACGCTACGGCCTTTCCTCTAAGGACACCACGCCGGCGATGATCATCTCGGTGTACGAAAACCTGGAGCTCAGCGAGCCTAAAGACCGCTTCACGCTCGGCATCGTGGACGACGTAACCTTCCTTTCGCTCCCGCAAAAGGAGGAAATCAGCCTCGGCAAAGCCGGCACCGTGGAGGCCAAGTTCTACGGGCTTGGCTCCGACGGAACGGTGGGCGCCAACAAAAATACCATAAAGATTATCGGCGAAACAACGCCCAAGTACTGCCAGGCCTACTTTGCCTACGACTCCAAGAAGTCCGGCGGCTTTACCTGCTCCCACCTGCGCTTTGGCGACACGCCCATCAACTCGCCCTACTTGGTCAACACGCCCGACTTTGTGGCCTGCCACGTGCCCTCGTACCTCGCCAAGTACGACGTTTTGCGCGGCGTCAAGCCGGGCGGAACGTTCCTGCTCAACAGCCTGTGGGACGCCGAGGAGACCAAAAAGCGGCTGCCCGACTTTATCAAGAAAACGCTGGCGGAGAAAAAAATCGCCTTCTACATCATGAACGCCACAAAAATTGCGGAGGAAATCGGGCTGGGCAACCGCACCAACACCATCCTGCAATCGGCATTCTTCAAGATTGCCGGCGTAATCCCCTACGAAAAGGCGGTGGACGAAATGAAAAAGGCCATCGTAAAGAGCTACGGCAAAAAGGGCGAAGACGTGGTGAACAAGAACTACGCCGCCGTTGACCGCGGCGGAGAGGTTACCAAGGTGGAGGTGCCCGCCGAGTGGGCAACGCTGACCGGAAAGTTTGAGCCGGAAACGGCCAGCCGCCCCGCGCCCGACTTTGTGAAGCAAGTTGCCGACGTGGTGAACGCGCAAATTGGCGACGACCTCCCCGTGAGCGCCTTCATCGGGCAGGAGGACGGCGCCATCCCCTGCGGCACCGCCGCCTACGAAAAGCGGGGCATCGCGGTGAACGTGCCGGAGTGGGCGTCCGAAAATTGCATCCAGTGCAACCAGTGCGCCTACGTTTGCCCCCACGCCGCCATCCGCCCCTTCCTGCTCACCGGCGCAGAGCAGGCCGCCGCGCCCGGCGGCGACATCAAGACGATACGGGGCAACGGGGCGTTTAAGGAGTACGGCTTCCGCATCCAGCTCTCGCCGCTCGACTGCACGGGCTGCTCCAACTGCACCGAAGTGTGCCCCGGCTTGAAGGGCAACAAGGCGCTGGTGATGAAGCCGCTCGAAAGCCAGCTGCCGGAGCAGGAGCGCTACAGCTACCTGCACAGCAAGGTGGGCTACAAGGATACCGTGGGCAGCAAGCTCCAGAACATGAAGAACAGCCAGTTCGCGCAGCCGCTCTTTGAGTTCTCCGGTGCCTGCATGGGCTGCGGCGAAACGCCCTACGTAAAAGCCGCCACGCAGCTCTTTGGCGACCACATGATGATTGCCAACGCCACCGGCTGCTCGTCCATCTACGGCGGCTCCTACCCCGCATCGCCCTACACCACCAACCACAAGGGCTGCGGCCCCGCTTGGGCAAACTCCCTGTTTGAGGATAACGCCGAATTTGGGCTGGGCATGATGATGGGCGCGGAAAAGCTGCGCGACCGCATTGAGCGCATAATGAAGGAAACCCTTGCCGCAACCGGCGATGGCGACAAAAACAGCCTGCCCGAAGCGGTGAAAAATCTTTTTGAGGAGTGGATTGCCAACCGCAACGATTCCGCAAAAACCCGCGAAGTGGCCGATAAGCTCGCGCCCGCTCTCAAGGAGTATGCAGCCGCCAACCCGCAGTGCGAGGCCGGGCAGCAGCTGGCCGGGCTGAGCGACTACCTCGTGAAGCGCTCGCAGTGGATTATCGGCGGCGACGGCTGGGCCTACGACATCGGGTACGGCGGCCTCGACCACGTGCTCGCCAGCGGCGACAACGTCAACGTGCTCGTGCTCGACACGGAGGTGTACTCCAACACCGGCGGCCAGTCCTCCAAATCGACGCCCGCAGGAGCGGTGGCAAAGTTTGCCACCTCCGGAAAGCGCGTCCGCAAAAAAGACCTCGGCATGATGGCCATCAGCTACGGCTACGTTTACGTGGCGCAGGTGGCGATGGGCGCAAGCAACAACCAGTACTTTAGCGTGCTCAAGGAGGCCGAAGCCCACAACGGGCCATCGCTCATCATAGCCTACTCGCCCTGCATCAACCACGGGCTAAAAAGCGGAATGCTCAACACCCAGCGCGAAGAAAAGCTGGCCGTGGAGTGCGGCTACTGGCACAACTACCGCTACAACCCCGCGCTGGAAGCCGAAGGAAAAAACCCCTTCACGCTGGACAGCAAGGAGCCGGACTGGTCAAAGTTTCAGGACTTCCTCAAGAGCGAAGTGCGCTACTCGTCGCTCCTGAAATCTTTCCCCGCAGAAGCCGAAGAGCTCTTTAAGGCTACAGAGGAAAACGCCAAGTGGCGGTACAACCAGTACAAGAGAATGGCGCAGTAGGAATTAGGAATTAAGAATTAGGAATTAGGAATTGGGGGACAAGGCGTGATGGAATGCCGTATCAGCCACTTCTTGAAGCGGCCACTTCTTGAAGCCTCTATCTCTTACAACAGCTACTTCTTGTTCTTGAAGCGGCCACTTCTTGAAGCCTCTACTTCTTAAAGCAGCTACTTCCTTAGAGGCTGTATCGCTCTCCGCAGCAGCGGCGTTAGAAAGAAAAACGGCTACCAGAATTTTCCGGTGGCCGTTTTTTTTGGTAGTGTCCATGATCTATTGATATGAACTTTAATTGGCAAATGATCAAACAGGTATCAATTTTACCAAAATATTGCAAATACTTAATAATCAACAAAATATGTTTTTGTGTTAATAGAATAAGGACATCATCCCAAAAAAGAATTAGCCAAATTTTCGCAGATTTTGCTTGCGCCCAAAAATATTCTATTGTGCTGATTTTTATCCATTTATGAATTATATCAATCAAACATGGACACCACCCAATTTTCGACCCCCGTCCGCAAATCTTCGTTAATAGTGAGGTAGTCTCGCTCCGCCATTGGTAGCATACCCGCTTCTGCAAGTCCCGCAGGGACGAAATGTCGGTAGAAAACGAAATGTTCCCCATCCGCCCCGTCCCGTTAGGGACGGAATGTGATTGTTAATGCACCTGTTTAAAAACATATTTTTCATTCCGTCCCTACGGGACGGGGCGAAATCGTAGATATTCCGTTTTCTACCGACATTTCGTCCCTGCGGGACGGGGCGATAGCGTAGATATTCCGTTTTCTACCGACATTTCGTCCCTACGGGACGGGGCGCCGCTAATCCCAAAAATCATTCCAATCCCAAAAATCGATGATCTCCTTATTCTATTAACACAAAAACACATTTTGTTGATTGTCAAGTGTTTGCAATATTTTGGTAAAATTGATACCTGTTTGATCATTTGCCAATTAAAGTTCATATCAATAGATCCTGGACACTACTTAATTTTCATAGCAACTCAAAAAAGGAATTAGCCTGTTTTTTGCAAATTTACGGCAGTAATATTTACTTATTGCCGTAAATTTGACTACCTTTACATCCGTAAAATTCAGCTTAAATATGGCAGAAAGAACAGATAAACATAATTTTCAGGAGCGTTTTGGCGCTCAAGGCATAATCACGCTGAAAGAGATTGCTTCCTTTTACCGAGAGACCGAGCCGTCCGTTCCGAGTACTACCGTGAATTGGCGGGCTCATTCCCTTGTTCAATCCGGCGTACTGCATCGGACAGGAAAAGGATTATACCAGTTAGGCGAAAAACAGCCTTTTGCTCCAAAAGCAGATGTCCGGATGGAAAAAATCGGACGGCTTGTCAGCAGGCGGTTTCCGTTTATCAGCTATTGCCTCTGGGATTTGTCATGCGTCAACTATTTCAGCCGGCATCTGATTAACTTCAACGTGCAGCTTGTTGATGTAGAGCGCGATGCTGTCGATTCGGTTTACTATGCGCTGAAAGAAAATTTTCCGAAAGCCATGTCCATACATAGCCTTTACGGGCATCTTTCGGATTTTGACAAGGCTGTTTTTGTGCGTCCGCTGGTAACAGAATCCCCGGTTCGGAAAGCGGATGGTCTACCTATGGCTACGCTCGAAAAAATACTTGTAGATATGGCGACCGACAAGGAGCTTGCTTCTTTTCAGGGGAGCGAAATATATACGATTTTTGGTACGGCGTTTGAAAAATACGCCATCAACAGGAGTACTTTAATTCGCTATGCTTCAAGAAAGCATAAAAAGGCGGAAATAGAGAATATTATCAATTCTATAAATCGGCAATAATCTATCTTTATTGCCGTAAATTTGAACGTATGATAACAACAAATAGCGCATCGAAAGAATGGATTGAACGGACAGCTAAATCTGTCAAGGCGGATAAAATTCTGGTAGAGAAAGTCGTCAGGGCGCTTATTCTACATGGAGGGTTTGTCGGAATCGGAATTGGAATATACCCTTAAAGGCGGAACGGCATTGATGCTGCTTTTATCGTCCGGTGCGATGCATAGCACGTAGAGACGCACACAGTGCATCTCTACGTGCATCGCGCCTCATCGCCTTTTCGTCGTAGACGACGCACTTTCTGCGTAACATGAGTAAGTGAAAAAACGTTACTGCAACAAGTGATGACGAAGGAGATGCGCACGGGCTGCAAACCCGCACCTGCGGAGATATGCGCCCTTGCGCATCCCTACACCGCTACGCGCCATTAACCATTAACCGTTAACCGTTAACCATTAGCGTCACGCTGCGCTTTACAAACCGGTCGAGCGCTTCGCCTGTCAGCCGGTTGTTGGCGAGCAGGGCGAGGTCGAGCAGCTGCTTTGCTGGCTGGCTTTGCTTGCCGTGCTGGGTGAGCAGGTCTTTTTTGCGGCGCTTGAGCTCGTCCAGCTGCTTTTCGGCCTCCGCGAGCTCGTCTTTCTGCGCCTGCGGGATGTCGTCGTCTTTTTTGCCTTTTGCTTGCGCGTTCAGCTCGTCGATGCGCGCTTGGGCTTTGGCGATGTCGTCCTGCAGGGGCGTGAGCGAGGCGGCGAGCTCCTGCTCTATGCGGCTGTCGATGGCCAGCACCAGCGGGTGGTTGGCGTTTACCACCACGTTCAGCATTTCGCCGGCCTGCCCGTAGAAGGGATTTCCGCCGCCGCCTACCGCCGACATGTCCTTCATGCGGCGCATGAACTCGTTTTGGGTGATTACCACCGGCGCATCGTTTTCGTCCATGCTTTCGGACGTTACGTAGTAGCGGGCGTCGCCCTCGGGGATGTTCGCCTCAAAGACGGCGCGCACCAGCTCCGCCCGGCTCTCCGGCAGCTTGGATTGCCGCTCAACGTCCTTTTCTATCAGCTTGTCTATCACGTCGGCATCTACGCGCGCAAAGCGCGTCTCCTTCCACGTGCTTTCGAGCTTGTTGATGAAGTGGGCGTTCAGGTGGCCGTCCATCAGCAGCACGTCGTAGCCCTTGCTTCTGGCGGCGTCGATAAACGGGTACTGCGCCTGCGCGTCGGAGGCGTAGAGGTACACGAGGTTTTTGTGCCTGTCCTTTTGGCTCGGCTCAATGAGCTTCTTGTACTCCTCAAAGGTGAAGTACTTGCCGGCGGTGTTCTTAAAGAGGTAAAACTTCTCCGCCCTTTCGTAGAACTTTTCGTCCGTTATCATGCCGTACTCGATGAAGAGCTTGAGGTCGTCCCACTTGCTTTCGAGCTTGGGGCGGTCGGTGGCGAAGAGCTCGGCGAGGCGGTCGGACACCTTTTTGCTGATGTGCCCCGATATTTTCTTCACGTTGGCGTCGCTCTGCAGGTAGCTGCGCGACACGTTGAGCGGAATGTCCGGCGAATCGAGCACCCCGTGCAGCAGGGTGAGGAAGTCGGGCACGATGCCCTCCACCGAATCGGTTACGTAGACTTGGTTGGAGTACAGCTGTATCCTGTTTCGATGGAGGTCGATGTTGCTTTTTATTTTGGGGAAGTAGAGCACGCCCGTGAGGTGGAAGGGGTAGTCTACGTTGAGGTGGATGTGGAACAGCGGCGGCTCGGCGGTCGGGTACAGCTCGGCGTAGAAGTCCACGTAATCCTCCTCCTTGAGGTCGGCCGGCGCGCGCGTCCAGAGCGGGGTGGTGTTGTTCACCACCAAATCCTTGTCGGTATCCACGTACTTGCCGTCCTTCCACTCCTGCTCCTTGCCGAAGATGATGGGGATGGGCAAAAACTTGCAGTACTTGCCCAGCAGCTCCTTTATTTTCTGCTCCGACAGGAACTCTTCGCTATCCTTTGCAATGTGGAGGATGACGTCGGTGCCGCGCTCGGTGCGGGTGGATTCCCGCGTGGAGTATTCGGGCGAGCCGTCGCACTCCCAGCGCACGGCGGGAGCGTCCTTGTACGACTTGGTGTCGATTTCTACCTTGTCCGAAACCATGAAGGAGGAGTAGAACCCCAGCCCAAAGTGGCCGATGATGTTGGTCTTGTCCTTGTACTTTTCGAGAAACTCCTCGGCGCCCGAGAAGGCAATCTGGTTGATGTACTTTTCTATTTCCTCCTCCGTCATGCCCACTCCGTTGTCGGATATGGTGAGCGTACCGTTTTTTTTGTCCAGCGAAATCCGTATCGCCGGCTCGCCCACGTCGCCTTTCACCTCGCCCAGCGAGGATAGCGCCACCAGCTTCTTGGTGGCATCTACTGCGTTCGACACGATTTCCCGCAGGAATATTTCGTGGTCGGAGTAGAGGAATTTTTTGATGACGGGAAAAATGTTTTCCGTCGTAACGCCTATTTTACCGTTCATTGCTGCTTAGAATTTGTTTAGAGGGTTTTTTACTAATCTGTTTTTACTAATCTGTTACCGTGCGTAGGCAAGCAAGATGTATGCCAAGGGGTAAATGCTGCCAAAATGACGCATGAATGCTTTTGGGGGGAGGTTTTTTTGTCAGAAAAACGGCTGAGGTGGGAGGGGAAATTAGCGCAGCAGGAGTTGCAGGTCATCCGATGGGTGCAGCTCCAGCGGGGGCTGTCCCGCCTTGAACACGCGCATGGGGCGCTTTCCGAGCAGCGTTAGCGCTCCGCCTGCGAGGCGGAGGATGGAGGCTTCGCGCAGCCCCACCACGTAGCGGTTGGGGTTGGCGGCGATGTACTCCAGCAGGCGCTGCTCGCGCGTTTCGCCCGCGTGCCCCGCGGGGTGGGCGTCGAGGTAGTGCGGGTTAAGCTGGAAGGGGATGAGGTCGAACGCCGACAGGCTCTTTGGCGCTACAATGGGCATATCGTTGGTGGTGCAGATGGTGGGGCAGGCCAGGTTGCTTCCGGCGCTCCAGCCCACGTAGGGCGCTCCGCGCTGCACCCGGTCGCGAACGGCTTCCGTCAGCGCCAAGTCCTGAATGCTCTTGAGCAGGTGAAAGGTGTTGCCGCCGCCCACCACAACGGCCTGCGCGCTGCGCACGGCTTGCTGCGCGTCGTGCGCGCGGTGTATGCTTTCGATTGCTACCCCCAGCGGCAGCAGCTTTTCCTGCACCTTGCGCTCGTACTCGTCGTAGGAGAACGTGACGGCGGCAAAGGGAAAAAACAGCGCCTTGCTCACGCCGTAGCTTTTCAGGAAGTCGGCAATGGCCTGCCGGCAGTATTCGAGGTATCCCTCGCCTGCGTTGGTGGAGTTGCTTATGAGCAAAAGGTTGGCGTTATTCATCATCGTTTGGTGCGCTGTTCGGCGGTTTGTGTACGTCGTAGCCGTACATTTTCAACTTTCAACTTTCAACTTTCAACTTTCAATTTTCAACTATCCACGTTTCTCCGCTGTTGAGCAGGTCGTCCACGCAGGTGATGGTTCGCGTTGCCGTCACGCGGTCTACTTGCTCGTGCACCAGCCTGTCGTATGCGTCGCTTTTGGCGGCTCGGATGACGCCGAGCGCTACGGGGAGGTTGGGGGCTTTCATGGCGGCCAGCAGGGTATGTATGCCCGGGTCGCTTTCGGAGGCGTCGTGCACGAGCAGGTCCTTTTCGGTGATGCCGTTTTCGCCCAGCGTCACCGCCTTTAGCTTCATGCCGTCGAGCACAATGCCTTTGTCCCTGTTTTTGCCAAAGATCATCGGCTCGCCGTGGCGCAGGGCAATGGTTTTGTCGTTGCGCACCTCTTTTGCGGCAAATTCGCTGTGCGTAGCGTCGTTGAATATTACGCAGTTTTGCAGCACCTCGACCACCGCGCAGCCTTCGTGTAGCGCGGCGGCTTTCATGCATTCGGCGCTAAGGTTGAGCTCCACGTCGAGCGAACGGGCAAAAAACGTCCCGCCGGCGCCGATTACCAGCTCGCCCGGGTTGAAGGGGTGCTCCACCGTGCCAAACGGCGACGTCTTGGTGACCAGCCCCAGCTTGGAGGTGGGCGAATACTGCCCCTTGGTAAGCCCGTATATTTCGTTGTTGAACAGCAAAATGTTGAGGTCAACGTTGCGGCGGATGGCGTGGATAAAGTGGTTTCCGCCGATGGCCAGCGCGTCGCCGTCGCCGGTGATTTGCCATACGCTGAGGCTGGGGTTGGCAATCTTTACGCCGGTCGAAATGGCGGTGGCGCGGCCGTGAATGGTGTGCATCCCAAAGGTATGCATGTAGTAGGGAAAGCGCGACGAGCAGCCTATCCCGGAGATGAATACGAAATTTTCTTTCGGCTTGCCCAGCGCTTCCGCCACGTCGGGTAGCGCCCGCTGCACCGAGGCAAGTATGGCGTGGTCGCCGCAGCCCGGGCACCAGCGCACCTCCTGATCGCTCTTAAAATCTTGTGCTGTGTACATCTGTAAAATAAATAGCGTGATGATAGTGTAAACGTATGCCCCATGCCTGACGAAATATGCTGTAAACCCATCCGGCAGCCTGCCCCGGCAGCCGACATTTTGGTGAAGGCGCAAGTAAAAAAACGCCCCCTTTACTCCAGCCGCCGCAAGGTGCAAACTTACATGAAAAATTTGAACTTTACAAGCGCGAGCAGTGGAAAATTCCCAGCGTCGCTCCACGTGGCAATAAGTAGGCGCTGACCCGGGCGCACGAGGCCTCGTACACGGGGTACGCCTTTGCTACGAATTTTGTCGGCTAATTCTTTTTTTGGTAGTGTCCGCGATCTATTGATATGAACTTTAATTGGCAAATGATAAAACAGGTATCAATTTTACCAAAAGATTGCAAATGCTTAACAATCAACAAAATGCGTTTTTACATCAATCAAACATAGACACCATCCGTATTTTCAAGAAAAGTTAGGGGTTGAAACCTTATTTTCACCTAATTTTCCTGACAAAACAACCTCAGTAGCCGAGTGAACAACAACATGTAACAACCTTATTACCTTATTGTTAATGAAAATTTTGGAGCGAATATCGACAATTGGGAGACGCGCAAACGGAAAATGAGGTGATAAGGTTGAATGGCAGTTAGTTAACTTATTGCTACTGAGGTTGTTTTGTTGTTAAACCGAGCGTGGCGAGCTCACGAACACCTAAAAAATAAGCAAGAGTGAGAAAATAAGGTGAAAATGAGGTTTTTCCCTCCCCCATAATTTATGCCGCTACCAAAATCTCTTAGCGAATTTCTATGCCTGTTCGCCGAATTTCGTCAAGAAAACCGGCATAGTCGGCGTCACGGGCAATTACGTGCGGCTCAATGCGCATGTCAACCTCGCGCTTTAGCTTCCACATCGGAGGAACAATCTGGAAAAAATCACCTTCAAATCGGCTAACTACAAAGGCGACATCAATATCGCTATCCGGTGGGGCGTTCCCTTGGCGTAAGAGCCAAAAAGATATACCGCCTCTACCTCCATCGGAAAATCTTGCAGCACCAAGTCCCGGTAAGCCCTTACTTTGCTAATAATATCTTCTCTTTTATCCATTGTTGTAGCGATTTTGTTTGCTCAAGCAGGGTGTAGCGCTCTTTTCACCGTGCGGTAGATGCCGTCGGCATCGAAGCCGCACTCGGCCTGCAGCTGCGGCATGGCGCCGTGCTCCACAAACCGGTCGGGGATGCCGAGCCGCGTAACCTTTACGTGGTAGGCGTTTTCGGCAAAAAATTCGGCGGCGGCGCTCCCTATTCCGCCAACAATGGCGCCATCTTCTACCGTAAGCACGCGCGCAAAGCTTGCTCCCACCTCGTGCAGCACCTGCTCGTCGAGGGGCTTGGCAAAGCGCATGTCGTAGTGCGCAACGAAAATGCCCTCCTGCTCGAGCCGTGCTGCGGCTTGCTCCACAAAGTTGCCGGCGTGGCCAAGGCTCAGCACGGCGATGTGGCGTCCGCTGCGGAGGCGGCGGGCTTTTCCTACGGGGATTTCCTCAAAGGGCCTGCGCCAGCGCGTCGAGACGCCGTTTCCGCGCGGGTAGCGTATGGAGAACGCGCGGCAGTGCGGCAGCTGCGCCGTGTACATCATGTTGCGCAGCTCCACCTCGTTCATGGGGGCGGCCACCACCATGTTGGGGATGCAGCGCAGGTAGGCTACGTCGTAGGCGCCGTGGTGGGTGGCGCCGTCTTCGCCCACCAGCCCGCTGCGGTCGAGGCAAAACACCACGTGGAGGTTTTGCAGCGCCACGTCGTGGATGATGGAGTCGTAGCCGCGCTGCATGAAGCTGGAGTAGATGTTGCAAAAGGGGATTTTGCCGGCGGCGGCCAGCCCCGCCGAAAACGTTACGGCGTGCTGCTCGGCGATGCCCACGTCGAACGCGCGGTCGGGCATTTTTTCCATCATGATGTTCAGCGACGAGCCGGTGGGCATGGCGGGGGTGATGCCGACGATTTTTTCGTTTTGCTCGGCCAGCTCCACCACCGTTTCGCCAAACACGTGCTGGTAGAGCGGCGGCTGCTCTTTCCGGTGTGCGCCGGCGCGCTCGCCGGTTTCCCGGTTAAACGTTCCGGGCGCGTGCCACAGCGTTTGGTTTTCCTCCGCGGGCTTGTACCCCTTTCCCTTCACCGTGAGCACGTGCAGGAGCTTGGGGCCGGGGATGTTCTTCAGCATCTCCAGCGTGCTCACCAGCTGGAGGATGTCGTGCCCGTCGATGGGGCCAAAGTAGCGAAAGTTGAGCGCCTCAAACAGGTTGCTCCGGCGCAGGATGGAGGACTTGATGGCAATGATGGTTTTTTGGAAAAAGAGGCGGATGGCCTTTAGCCGGGCTGTTCGCTGCCAGACCTCGTATTTCACCTTGTTGTACGCGGGCGAGGTGGTTATGCGCGTGAGGTATTCGTTGAGCGCACCCACGCTGGGGTCTATCGCCATTTTGTTGTCGTTGAGGATCACCAGCAGGTTTGACTTTTCGATGCCGGCGTTGTTCAGCCCCTCAAAGGCCAGCCCGCCGGTCATGGAGCCGTCGCCGATGATGGCGACCACCTGCCGCTGCTCGCCCTTCATTTTGGCGGCAACGGCCAGGCCCAGCGCCGCCGAGATGGAGGTAGAGGAGTGCCCGGCGCCGAAGGCGTCGTACTCGCTTTCGGCCATTTTGGGAAATCCGCTCAGCCCCCGGTAGCGGCGGTTGTTGGCAAAGAGCTCGCGCCGCCCCGTGAGGATTTTGTGCGCGTAGGCCTGGTGCCCTACGTCCCACACCAGCTTGTCGTAGGGGGCGCTGTACACGTAGTGGAGCGCCACCGTGAGCTCCACCACGCCAAGGCTGGCGCCAAAGTGTCCGGGATTTTCCGACACCTCGTCGATGATGAAGTCGCGCACCTCGCGGCACACCTCCCCGAGCTGATGCTTGTCCAGCCGCTTCAAATCCGATGGAAATTTTACCGTATCCAGCAACGGGTACTTACCTTGAGGCATACTTGCAAAGTTTAACAAAATAGAGCCGCAAAGGTAGTAAACTTTGGGGGTTTACTCGCTACTTTTGTTCTTAAAAATTCTTTACCCCCATTAGACTGTATGAGGCACACCCCATTTTGCTTGCTGACCATTGCAGCGCTTTGCGCCGTTTCGTCGTGCATTGCGCCAAAGAAGTTTCAGGACTTGCAGGCGCAAAAGGCCGTTTGCGATGACAAAAATGCGCAGCTCGAATCGGAAAATGAAGGCCTGCGAGCGCAAAATAAGCAGCTCGAAGCCCTCGGCGAAACCCAAAATACCCACCTGCTGCACCTTCAGGACACCATTGCCCAGCTGGCGGACGAGCGGCGCATGCTCAACAGCCGCTACGCCGACCTGATGAAGGCGCAGGAGGCGCTGCAAACGGGCAGCCGGCAGGAAATCCGGAAGCTGCTCGAGCAAATTCAGCAAAATCAGGAAGCGCTGCTGCACAAGGAGAACCAGCTCTTCAGCGCTGAGCAGGCGCTCAACGAGCGGACGCTGGCCGTGCAGCAGCTGGAGGAGGAGCTCAACGAGCGCAACAAAAAGCTCATAGCCCTGCAGGATGCCCTCTTCCAGAAGGATTCCATCGCCAAGGCGCTGCGCAAGAAGGTGGCCGATGCGCTGCTTGGCTTTGAGGGAAAAGGCCTCACCGTTACCATGCGCGACGGAAAGGTGTACGTTTCGCTCGACGAAAAGCTGCTCTTTGCCTCGGGCAGCGCTACCGTGGACAAGCGCGGCGCGGAGGCTATCGGCAGCCTGTCGAAGGTGCTGGAGCAAAACCCCGACATCAACGTAACCATTGAGGGGCATACCGACGACGTGCCCTACAAGGGCGCCGGCCAGCTGGTGGATAACTGGGATTTGAGCGTGAAGCGCGCCACCTCTGTGGTGCGCATTATGCTCAACGCTTCGACCATTGAGCAGTCGCGCGTAACGGCGGCAGGCAGGGCCGAGTTCGTCCCCCTGCAATCCGGAAAAACACCCGAAGCACGGCAGGCAAACCGCCGCATCGAGGTCATCCTCGCCCCCAAGCTCGACGAAGTGCTGAAGATGTTGGAAAATTGATGATGGGGGAAGTAGTTAGAGTAGTGAGTAGTGAGTAGTGAGTAGTGAGTAGTGAACTCTAAACTCTAAACTCTAAACTCTAAACTCTAAACTCTAAACTCTAAACTCTAAACTCTAAACTCTAAACTCTAAACTCTAAACTCTAAACTCTAAACTCTAAACTCTAAACTCT
>JAIROF010000038.1 GCA_031257655.1 Prevotellaceae bacterium
AAGAATGCCGCACCTACAGCATTACACGCTGCGAAGACGGTCTGGAGCTGGCAAGAGCGAGAGTTTTAATGGTTAATGGTTAATGGTTAACGGTTAATGGTTAACGGTTAATGGTTAATGGTTAATGGTTAATGGTTAACGGTTAATGGTTAATGGCGCGATGCGTTGTAGAGACGCACGGCGTGCGTCTCACCGCGCATTGCGCATCAATGCCGCCATTTTCGTCGCCGAGACGCACGCCGTGCGTCTCTACAGCGCATTGCGCCCATTTCGTCGCGATTTCGTCGTTGGGCGACCGCAAGGGTCGCCCCTACGCGCCTCGCGCCATTAACCGTTAACCATTAACCGTTAACCATTAACCGTTAACCATTAACCGTTAACCATTAAAAAGCGCCTCGCGCCATTAACCGTTAACCATTAACCGTTAACCATTAAAAAGTGAAACCTTTGTGTTCTTTGTTTCTTTTACCGGCAGGCAAAAACGTGACGAAAAACGAAAACCCAGCTCCTTTTTACATGTTTTCCGAAATATCCTACATTTTTTTGCGCTCAAGAGGCGCTATCTTTGCTGCCGTAAATCACGCAAAAAAATCATGCAAAAAATGTATAGGCACAACAGCTACTACTTGCTGCTCATCACGGTTGTATCGGCCATGGGCGGCTTGCTCTTTGGGTACGACTGGGTGGTGATAGGGGGAGCAAAAATCTTTTACGAGCCGTTCTTTGGGTTAGAAGGCTCGGCGGCCATGCGGGGCTGGGCTATGAGCAGCGCCCTCGTGGGATGTCTGGCCGGCGCCTTGCTGTCCGGGCTTTGGAGCGACGCCTGGGGGCGCAAGAAAATGCTGATTGCCGCCTCGGCGCTGTTCTCCATATCGGCCTACGGCACCGGCGCGGTGGATAGCTTTGCGCTGTTTGTCGTTTACCGCATCATTGGCGGGTTTGGCATTGGCATTGCCTCCAACGTGTCGCCGGTGTACATCGCAGAGGTTTCGCCCGCTTCGGTGCGGGGGCGCTTTGTTTCGCTCAACCAGCTGACCATTGTGCTGGGGATTCTGGCTGCCCAGCTGGTAAACCGGCAAATAGGGCGCTACTTTATGCCCGACGATGGCCTGCTCTCTGCCCAGAGCGTAGCGCTGGCGTGGCGCTGGATGTTTTGGGCGGAGCTAATCCCCGCCGCGCTGTTCTTTATCCTTTCTTTTGTCATCCCCGAAAGCCCCCGCTGGCTGGCCATCAACGGCAAAAGAGATGCGGCGCGTAGCGTTTTTGCGCGGGTTGGCGGCGCTGCGTTTGCCGACGCAGAAATGCGCGAAATGCAGGCCTTCTCCGCCGCGCGGGAAAAAAGCGACTGGAAAGCCCTCCTGAAGCCAAACGTGCGCAAGGTGCTGGCGATTGGCGTTGTGCTCGCCGTGTTCCAGCAGTGGTGCGGCATTAACGTTATCTTTAATTATGCGCACGAAATATTTTCTGCCGCCGGATACACCGTTTCGGACGTGCTGATGAATATTGTGGTGACCGGCGTAACGAACGTCGTGTTCACCTTTGTGGCCATTTACGCTGTTGACCGGTGGGGGCGCCGGGCGCTGATGTTCGTCGGCTCAATCGGCTTGGCGCTGATTTACGTGGCGATGGGCCTGGGCTACTTCTTTCACCTCACCGGCTTGCCGATGCTCCTGCTCGTGGTGCTTGCCATTGCCTGCTATGCCATGTCGCTCGCCCCCGTTGTCTGGGTGGTGCTTGCCGAAATCTTTCCGGCGCGCATACGCGGCGCGGCTATGGCGGTTGCCACCTTTTTCCTCTGGGTCGCCTGCTTCCTGCTGACCTATACCTTCCCCATCCTGAACGAATACCTGAAAGCCGCCGGAACATTCTGGATATACGGCGGAATTTGTCTGGCAAGCTTCTTCTTTATACGCTCCCACCTGCCGGAAACAAAAGGAAAATCGCTGGAGGAAATAGAAAAAAACTTTTTTAATTAGGAATTAGGAATTAGGAATTGAGAATTGAGAATTGAGAATTGAGAATTAGACCTCACCCCCAGCCCCTATCCAAAGGAGAGGGGAGCAGGGACTCGAATTTCGGCGCAAGCCGCTGAGAATTGAGAATTAGTGGCGCCCTGCCTGCAAGGCAGGACATTTCAATTGAGAATTAAGAATTAAGAATTGAGAATTAGTGCCGCCCTGCCTGAAAGACAGGACATCCATAACCGCAGGTCTGCGACCTGCGGACAGGCAGCGACCACCGCGCCGCCCTGCCTGCAAGGCAGACATAACCTTCTCCCCCTCGTTTCCTAACGAGGGGAAGTCGTGGGGCACGCGCCATTCTGCATTCTGCATTCTGCATTCTACATTTTGCATTCCTGCAAGGGGCAGGACATCCATAACCATCATTAACTCACAGTAAAAAACATGGAAAAAATTACCGAATATCTCATTCAGCCTACCGTTAGCGAGGCTGGTACCGTTAGGGCGTGGGAGGAGCGTATCCTGCTGCCCACGTACGAAATAGGGGAGGAGGAAAAGAATCCGATATTTCTTGAAAAGCGCGTCTACCAGGGCAGCTCCGGCGCGGTGTACCCCTATCCGGTGGTGGAAAAAATATCCGACCGCAAGGTCGATAAGCCCTACAGAGCCCTCTTTCTCGAAAACGAGTACCTGAAGATCATGATACTCCCCGAGCTGGGCGGGCGCGTGCAGATGGCCTACGATAAGGTGAAAAAGCGGCATTTTGTTTACTACAATCAGGTTATCAAGCCCGCGCTGGTGGGGCTGACCGGCCCCTGGATTTCGGGCGGAATCGAGTTTAACTGGCCGCAGCACCACCGCCCAAGCACCTTCCTCCCCACCGACTGCGCGGTGGAGGAGCACGCGGACGGCAGCAAAACCGTTTGGTGCAGCGAGGTAGAGCGGATGTCCCGAACAAAGGGAATGCAGGGCTTTACCCTCTACCCGGGAAAGGCCTACCTCGAAGTAAAGGTGAAGATTTACAACCGAACGCCCTTTCCGCAAACCTTCCTCTGGTGGGCAAACCCTGCGGTGGTGGTGCACAGCGACTACCACTCCGTCTTTCCCCCCGACGTGTACGCCGTGTTCGACCACGGCAAGCGCGACGTCTCCAACTTCCCCATCGCCACGGGTACCTACTACAAGCAGGACTACTCGGCGGGGGTGGACATATCCCGCTACAAGAATATTCCGGTGCCAACGTCCTACATGGCCATCAGCTCAAAGTTTGACTTCGTTGGCGGGTACGACGAAAGCGCAAGGGGAGGCCTGCTGCACGTTGCCGACCACCACGTATCGCCCGGCAAAAAGCAGTGGACGTGGGGCTGCGGCGACTTTGGACGGGCGTGGGACCGAAACCTTACCGACGAAGACGGCCCCTACGTTGAGCTGATGACCGGCGTTTACGCCGACAACCAGCCCGACTTCAGCTGGCTGCACCCCGGCGAGGAGAAGTCGTGGACGCAGTACTTTATGCCCTACGCCGAGGTGGGCTACGTGAAGAATGCGAGCAAGGACGCCATCGTCAACCTTGAGGTAAAGGATGCCGTTGCCGGCGTAATCCTTTACGTTACCGCCGTGCGGAACAACCTGCGCCTCCTCCTGAAAAGCGCCGACGGGCTCCCCCTGCTCGACGCTACCGTAAGCGCTTCGCCGGAAAAACCCTACAAAACCTCCCTGAAAACGGGCGACCTCCCTCCGGAGCGCTTGGTGCTGGAGCTCTACGCCGAAGACCGCGCGCTAATGCTCCGCTACCAGCCCGACCCGCCCGAGGTAAAGCCCGCCCCCAGCCCCGCGCGAGCCGCAAAAGACCCGAAAGACATCGCCTCCATCGAGCAGCTCTACCTCACAGGCCTGCACTTGGAGCAGTACCGCCACGCCACCTGCGCCCCGGAGGACTACTACCTCGAGGCGCTACGGCGAGAGCCGGGCGACATTCGCTGCAACAACGCTATGGGCTTGCTGCTCATGCGCAGAGGGCAGCCGGCAAAGGCCGAGCGCTACTTTCTGCGCGCAACGGCAACGCAAACGGAGCGAAACCCCAACCCGTACGACGGCGAGCCTTACTACAACCTTGGCTGGTGCCTCAAGATGCAGGGGCGGCAGGACGAGGCCTACGCCGCGCTCTTTAAGGCGACGTGGAGCGCCGCCTGGCAGGACGCAGGATACTTTGCCCTGGCGCAGCTCGACGCCGCCGGCGGGCGCTGGGGCGAAGCGCTCGACAGGGTGGAGCGCGGGCTGATACGGAGCTGGCACAACCACAAAGCCCGGCACCTCAAAACGGCCATCCTCCGAAAGCTGGGGCGAACGGAGGAAGCCTTGCAGCTGGCAGCCTGCTCGCTCGAGCTCGACCGCTTCAACATGGGCTGCCTCTTTGAGCGCTACCTGCTCACGGACGACGGCGCAGACCTCCGGCATTTTCTTTCGTCCATGCGCGGCGACGTGCACTCGTACATCGAGTACGCGCTGGACTACGCGGCGGCAGGCCTTTACGGGGAGGCGGCGCAGCTCCTGTCCTGCGCCGTTACCGACCCCAACAGCGTGTACCCCATGGTGTACTACGCGCTGGGCTACTTTGCCGCGCGCTGCGGCGACGAGGCAAAGGCGGACGGCTACTACCGCAAAGCCGCAGCCATGTCCCCCGACCGGTGCTTCCCCAGCCGCACAGAGGAGGTGAGCATCCTTCGGGATGCGCTCCGCGTTCACCCCTCAGACGCCCACGCCAGCTACTACTTGGGCAACTTTTGGTACGCCGCCCGGCAGTACGACGACGCCGTCTGCTGCTGGGAGGCCGCGCTCCGGCACAACGGGCAGCTGCCGGCGGCGCTCCGCAACCTGTCGCTGGCCTACTACAACAAGTACGGCAAAAAAGACGAGGCGCGCCGGCTGCTGGAGGCCGCCTTTGAGCTGGACAGCGCCAACGCCCGCCTGCTCATGGAGCTCGACCAGCTCTACCGGAAGATGGGAACGCCCCCTCACGCGCGCCTTGCCCTGCTGGAGAAGCACATCAGCCTCGTGGAGCAGCGCGACGACCTCCGCATTGAGCGGATCACCCTCTACAACCGGCTCGGAAAGCATCAGGAGGCCATGCAGCTGATTGATGCAGGGCGCTTTCACCCCTGGGAGGGCGGCGAAGGCAAGATAACGCGGCAGTACGTGCTGTGCCGCGTGCAGCTCGCCAGGCAGGCCATCAAAGCCGGAGACTACCGGCGCGCGCTGGCCCTGCTGCACGAAACGGACGCTTACCCCCACCACCTGGGGGAGGGAAAGCTGGCAAACGCCGAGGAAAACGATATCAGCTACTTCAAAGGCGTAGCCTGCCGCAAGCTGGGAAAAGAGGAGGAGGCGGTTTACCATTTTCGGAAGGCAACCGTAGGCTCGTCGGAGCCTCATCAGGCCTTCTTCTACAACGACCCGCAGCCGGACAAGCTCTTCTACCAGGGCTTGGCGTTTGCCGCTCTGGGGGAAGCGGACAAGGCAAGCGGGCGCTACAACAAGCTCATCGACCACGGAAAAAAGCACCTCTTTGACGACTGCCGAATCGACTACTTCGCCGTTTCGCTGCCCGACATGGCCATCTGGGAAGACGATTTGAACGTGCGCAACCGCATCCACTGCTACCACGTGATAGGCTTAGGCGAGCTGGGGCGCGGAAACATCCCCGAAGCCAAAGCTTACCTGCAAAAGGCGCTGGCGCTCGATGTGAATGATGTTAGCATCGCGCTGGCCCTGCAAGATGCTTTACAATTGAGAATTGAGAATTGAGAATTGAGAATTGAAAATTGAGAATTGAGAATTGAGAATTGAGAATTGAGAATTGAGAATTGAGAATTTGAACGCTGCGTACCATTCGGCGCTTCGCGCAAAGCACTGAAGGGGCGTTTTTAATGGTTAACAGTTAATGGTTAACGGTTAATGGTTAACGGTTAATGGCGCGATGCGCGTAGAGGCGCCGCCCCTTGCGGCCGCCCAACTACGAAACCGCGACGAAACCGCGACGAAATGGGCTTTTTAATGGTTAATGGTTAATGGTTAACGGTTAATGGTTAATGGCGCGATGCGCGTAGGGGTGCCCCTTGCGGTCGCCCCGCGACGAAACCGCGACGAAATGGGCGCGATGCGCTGTAGAGACGCACGGCGTGCGTCTCGGCGACGAAAATGGCGGCATTGATGCGCAATGCGCGGTGAGACGCACGCCGTGCGTCTCTACAACGCATCGCGCTGATCCCTGAAGGGGCGACTGCGAATTGAAAATTGAAAATTGAGAACTATACAACCGGGAGGCCTTTGTAGAGACGTGGCAGGCCACGTCTCTACAGCGCTTCGCGCCATTAACCATTAACCATTAACCATTAACCATTAACCGTTGATTTTTGTGGGCGGGCTTGGAAAGTTGCCGCATTTCATGTATTTTTGGGCAATATATTTTTATTTAGGTATGAAAACACCTGTCCCCATAGCGAACGACGTCGGTTTAAAACCGTACGAGGGCGCCATTTGCAGGCGCATAGAAAAGGCAAATCAAGCCGAGCAGCAGCTCGCCGGCGGCAAGCCGCTGAGCGAAATAGCCAACACCTACCTGTACTACGGCCTGCACCACGTTGGCCAGGCATGGGCGCTGCGCGAGTGGGCGCCTCATGCGCAGTATGTTTACCTCGTTGGCGAATTTAACCGCTGGAGGGCCGATAGTCGCTGGGCGCTAAAAAATGTTGGCGGCGGAAATTGGGAGCTGCTTCTTCCGCCGGAGCAGCTGCGCCACGGCGACCTCTACAAGCTGCTGGTGGTATGGGAAAACGGGAGCGGCGAGCGCATCCCATCGCACTGCCGCCGCGTGGTGCAGGACGCGAAAACGAATATTTTTTCGGCGCAGGTGTGGCATCCGCGCCACCCATACCGCTGGAAAAATGCCCCCCCCAGGCGCGTGGAAAATCCGCTCATCTACGAGGCGCACGTGGGCATGGCAACGGAGGACTACCGCACGGGCACCTACGCAGAGTTTGCCAAAAATGTTTTGCCGCGCATTGCCGCGCTTGGCTACAACGTTTTGCAGCTCATGGCCGTTCAGGAGCACCCCTACTACGGCTCGTTTGGCTACCAGGTGTCCAGCTTTTACGCGCCCAGCGGCAGGTTTGGCGCACCGGAGGAGCTGATGGCGCTGGTCGACCAGGCGCATGGCCTGGGCATTGCCGTCATCATGGATATTGTTCACTCCCACGCCGTAAAAAACGACAACGAAGGGCTGAGCCACTTTGACGGAACCGAATACCAGTACTTTCACGCCGGAGCGCGCGGGCAGCATCCCGTGTGGGATTCGCGCTGCTTCGACTACGGCAAGCCCGAGGTTGTCTGCTTTTTGCTCTCCAACTGCAAGTACTGGATGGAGGAGTTTCACTTCGACGGCTTTCGCTTCGACGGCGTTACCAGCATGATGTACCTGCACCACGGCATCGGCATTGACTTTGTTGGCTACGGCATGTACTACGACGACCGTCAGGTGGACGAGGACGCCATCACCTACCTCACCTTGGCCAACAAGCTGGTGCACGAAATCAACCCCGCCGCGCTAAGCATTGCCGAAGACGTGAGCGGAATGCCGGGGCTGGCCTTGCCCATTGAGGACGGCGGAATGGGCTTTGATTTTCGCATGAGCATGGGCATTGCCGATTTTTGGGTGAAAACGCTCAAGGCAAAGGCCGACGAGCAGTGGCACGTGGGCGATATGTTCTACGAGCTGACCAACAAGCGTGCCGACGAAAAAACCGTATCCTACGCCGAATGCCACGACCAGGCAATGGTTGGCGATAAGACCATTGCCTTTTGGCTGCTCGACAAGGAGATGTACACCGGCATGAGCGCCGCTACGCCAAACCTCCTTGTGGATAGAGGTATTGCCCTGCACAAGCTCATTCGCTTTGTTACGATAGCTACGGCCGGCGATGGCTACCTCAACTTTATGGGCAACGAATTTGGCCACCCCGAGTGGATCGATTTCCCGCGCGAGGGAAACAAGTGGAGCTACCACTACGCCCGCCGACAGTGGCGCCTTGCCGACGACCCCAGCCTCCGCTACCGATTTCTGCTGGCCTGGGACAAGGCGATGCTTGCCCTGGCAAAAAAGGAGAACATTTACCGCGAGCGCCCCTTTGCCATCGTCCAAAACACCGCCGACCAAACGCTCATCTTTAAGCGGGGCGACGTGCTGTTTGCCTTTAACTTCAACCCGGTGAAATCCTTTACCGGATATGGCTTTGAGGTCGATGCGGGAGCCTACAGCGTCGTTCTGTGCAGCGACAACCGGGCATTTGGCGGTTTTGGGCGCGTAGACGAAAAAATACCCTACCTTACCACCGCCCTCGAAAACCAACAAAACATCCTCCGCCTCTACCTGCCCAGCAGGGCTGCCATAGCGCTGAAGCACACCCGCTCCGGCAGCATTTAGCGGCAGCGCTCCGGCGTTTTAGGCCGGCGCGGCGGCGGCTTGTGCAAAAATAGCGCGGTAGCCGGCGCCGCTTCTTACGGTTTACGCAGCCGAAAAAATGGCTAAAATCTGCGTAACCCGTAAGAAGCGGCGCCGGCTACCGCGCCAAAAAAGCGAATCGCAGCTTTCTACCGTGCGGAGCTTCCCCCCCCCTTCGCCATTTTGCCTTCCGCTCACTTTTCGGCGATAATGCTGCCTTCGAGGATGGTATTTTCGGCGTCTTTGGCGATCATGACCTTGAAGGCGCCAGGCTCGACAACGAAATTCAAATCCTTATCCCACAGCCCGAAGCTGCGGTAGGGGAGCGCGAGCTCAACCCGCCGGCTTTCGCCCGGATTGAGCGTGATGCGCTTAAACGCCTTGAGCTCTTTGAGCGGGCGGGCAACCGACGCGATTTCGTCGCGGAGGTAGAGCTGAACGACCTCGTCGCCTTTCCGCGTCCCGGTATTTGTCACGGTCACCGCCACCGTTGTGGCGCCGTCTTTGTTCACCTTTTCGGGGATAACGAGGTTCGAGTACTCAAACGTTGTGTAGCTCAGCCCAAAGCCAAAGGGGAACAGCGGTTTTCCGTCGTCGTCGTGGTAGCGGTAGCCGCGTCCCGAGGGCTTGATGTAGTAGTACGTCGGTATTTGCCCGGCGTGGCGCACCCACGATACCGGCAGGCGGCCACCCGGATTTACATCGCCAAAAAGCGCTTCGGCGATGGCCGTGCCGCCCTGTTCGCCCGAATACCACGCCTCGAGAACGGCGTCGACTTTGTCCACCCAGCGGCGAACATCGATGGCCGATCCGTTTTGCAACACCACGATAGTCTTGACGCCGCTGGCGGCAAGGTCGTCGATCATCTGCTCCTGGTCGAGGTCAAACGACATTTTTTCCTTTGTATCCACAATCATGGCATGGTCGAGGCTTTCGGTTGCCTTCATCGTGCGCTTTGGCAGCGTGAGGATGCTGCGGTCTTCGCCCTCACCCTCCTGAATGGCGGCAAAAAATATGGCCACATCGCAGGTTTTTGCCAGGTCGGCCACGGCGGTGTTGCCGGGGTGCAGCGCCACCTCGGCTTTTCCTTGCAGGCGCTGCTTCAACCCTTCGTAGGGGGTAGCGCTGTCTTTGTTCGACTCGCCTTTTGCGCCGCCAAATGGCCCCGAGTAGTCGCCCAGGCTCATCACGTTGGCCGCCGGGCCGAACAGCCCAATCTTCCTGATTTTTTTATCCGACAGCGGTAGCGCGTTATCCTTATTCTTGAGCAGCGTCATCACCTTGCGGGCTGCTTCGAGCGCAAGGTGGCGGTGCTCCTTGCAGCGCACCAGCGTTTCCGCCGCTTGGGGGTCAACGTAGGGGTTGTCGAACAGCCCGAGCTCGAACTTTACCGCCAGCACCCTCCGCAGCGACCGGTCTACCGTTTGCTCGGAGACCCTTCCGCTTTTCACCAGCGCCAGGAGGTCGGTATATCCGCCCGGCAAGTCCACGTCCAGTCCGGCTTCGAGGCACAATGCCTGCGCTTCCGCCTGCGAATCGGCCACGCGGTGCGCCGCGCATACGCCGTATACGCCCCCGTAGTCGGACACCACATAGCCCTTAAAGTTCCACTCCTTGCGCAGGATATCGTCCAGCAGGTAGCGGTTGCTCGACGCCGGCACGCCGTCGACCGAGTTGTACGAGGCCATCATCGAGCGCGCACCGCCCTCTTCGACGCAGGCGCGGAAAGGCTCCAAAAATACTTCGCGCAAAACCCGCCACGACATGTTGGAGGCATAGGAATCGTGGCCGCCATCGCCGTAGTTATCGACGTAGTGCTTTGGGCTTGCCACCACGCCGCCCGCCTCCAGCGCCCTGGTGTAGGCCACGCCCATGCGCGAGTTGAGGTGCACGTCCTCGCCATACCCCTCTTCGGTGCGCCCCCAGCGGGGGTCGCGCGAAATGTTTACCACCGGAGCATACACCTGGCGTACGCCTACGGCGCGGGTTTCTTTGGCGATAGCTTCGGAAACGCGGTAGTACAGCTCATCGTCGAACGTGGCCGCCATGCCGATGCTCTGGGGAAAGCAGGTGGCATACCCCCACAGCGGCGTGTGCAGCGCCTCGCCGTGTTGCAGCGCGGGGATGCCGAGGCGACTTGCGCTGAGCGCTTTGCGCGAATCTTCGTTAATAATTTCGGCGCACCGGGCAGTGCTTGCCATGCCCTTGCCGTGGATAAAGTGCGCCTTGTTTCTGACGTGCCCGATCTTATAGTTCCGCCGCTCAAACCCATCCTCAAACAGCAGCTGGCTTTGCAGCTGTTCCACTTTTTCTTCGATGGTCATCAGGCCGATCAAGCTCTCAACCCGCTGCTCAATGGGGAGCGTGGCGTCCTTATACGCCGGCGTTTTCTGTGAATATGCGCTGACGGAAAATCCCGCAGCCAGCGCAAGAAGCATGTTTCTTTTTTTCATCTTTCTGATTGTAGTTAATTTCGCCCCCTACCCGGGAGAGGTTGACCGGCAGGCTACGAAAAAATAATTTATTTATGGTTAACACCTCAGCTATGATACGCGACAAAAGTATAATAAAAAATTTACGGCTCAAAATTTTTTTCACATTTCAGTCGAAAATTACTCCAAGAAACCGCTAAAAACTACAAAAATCACGGCTTGCGGCTGTGGCCAAAGCTGTAGAGGCGTGCGCCGTGCGCCTCGCGACAAAATGGCGCTGATGCGCAATGCGCAGCGAGGCGCGCGCCGCGCGTCTCTACAGCGCCATGCGCCATCTAATCATTCAAATCAAAAAAATCAGCGTGCAGACAGCTATATGCGTAGCATGAGCTAATCTCATCCAAATTTTGGTAGCGCCTCAAAAAAAAAGACGCCCCATTTTTAATGCGCATGTACGGAATCTGAAAAATTGTATTTATATTTGCGCCGTAAAGCTAACGGAATTTTTCTGTTCCCTTTACGTAAAATAAAAGCTGTATAACGAATAAAAATATTAAAGCTATGAAAAGCGTAAAACTTGGCCAATCGGATATAGCGATATCGGCCATGACGGTTGGATGCTGGCCCTTTGGCGGGGGCGAATACTGGGGCGAGCAGTCTCAAAAGGACGTAGATGAGGTTGTTCATGCGGCGCTTGATTTGGGCGTGAACACGTTCGATACGGCAGAAATGTACAACGGCGGCGAAAGCGAGCGTTCGCTCGGGAAGGCGCTAAAAGGCTACCGGAGCAAGGCGGTCGTGATTTCGAAAATCAGCCCGTCGAATTGCCACAACGTCCGCAAGCACTGCATCGAAAGCCTGCAACGGCTTGGCATGGACTATCTTGACGTTTACATGCTCCACTGGCCTGTCAACAAGCTGGCCGTTGAGCATTTTACCGCCGACAAGCGCATCATCGACGCTCCTCCTACTGTCGAAGAGGCATACGCCCAGCTCGATGCGCTCAAAAAGGAGGGGCTGATACGCGCCATCGGCATGAGCAACTTTGGGCGCAGGCAAATGGAGGAAGTCGTTCGCACCGGCGTGCAGGTCGACGTCAACGAAATGACGTACAACATTGTTTCCCGCGCCATCGAAGCCGAAATCGCCCCCTACTGCATGGACAACAGCATCAGCATCATCGGCTCAATGGGCTTGCAGCAGGGGCTGCTTGCCGGCATCTACCATGCGCCGGAGGATGTGCCGCCTCATCAGGCGCATTCGCGCCACTATCCCGACTTTCGCGGCGGCGGAACGTCGCGGCACGGCGAAGCCGGAGCCGAAAAAGAAATCTTCGATGTGGTCGATAGCCTGCGCAAAATCGCCGAAAACCTCAACATGCACATCGCTCAGCTGGCCATTGCATGGATACTGAAGAAAAAATTTATGGCCTCAACCCTGGTGGGATCGCGCAATATTTATGAGCTCAACATGAATGTTAAGGCTTGCTCGCTTGAAATTTCGGACGAAACGGAGGCCATGATCGACAAAATCAGCCAGCCGGTGCTCGATATCCTGGGGAGTAATCCCGATTACTACGAGCATTCTTCAAAAAGTAGAATATTCTAATTCGCTGGTTCTACCGTTATTTGTGTGAAGGCCATCTAAATGATTAAATTACTGTACATTCTACAGTTAGACCTC
>JAIROF010000112.1 GCA_031257655.1 Prevotellaceae bacterium
CTTTTGTGGCATTGCAGAGGTTGAATGAAAAGCAACAAAAAAAGCAAATGGGGCTTAATTAAAAAAACATAAAATGAAAACAAGCAAAGAATATCCTGTATTGAGCAGAAAGCTTTCTACTGCAAGCGAGCTGGTTGCCATTCTTTTCGGCATAAGCTCAACAAGCGGATTAATTCAGGCTGGAGGCATATTATTCAAAAATGATGCTAAAAATTTTGTCATTTTTGCTATTTTGTGTGCTGCTATTGCAATCCTACTGTACGTAATTTTCAGAAGAATTGTAGCATCCATCCAGGAAAGGGCAGGTACGTTAGTAAAATTTTTTTGTGTGCTGGTAATGGTAACGCTAAATTTCGGCGTCATTTACCTTTACTCATACCAAATGCTTACATCAAAACACCTTTTGTATGCAATGCTTCCTGTAAGCGCAATTATTACTTTTACTTGCTTGCTAATGTGGGTACGTTTTCCCCTTAAAAGATAAGCCGCTATGAGCGTCAGCATCGAAGCGCTGCGGGAGATTTACCACTCCATCCGCCAGAACAGGGTTAGGGCTATCCTGTCGGGGTTTGGCATTTCGTGGGGTATTCTGATACTTGTGGTGCTGCTGGGCACGGGCAAGGGGTTTCAGGATTCCGTGATGGACATATTCAGCGTCTTTGCCCAGAAGAGCGTGTACGTGTACGGCGGGGCAACGTCTGTGAAGCATAAGAACATAAAGGAGGGGGCGGCCATTCAGTTTGACATGGAGTACCTGAAAAAGCTGCGCATCCGGTACCCGGAGGTTGCGGCCATTTCGCCGGAGGTAGCCGCCATGCTGCCCGTGCGGCGCGAAGCGAGGAGCAGCGTGTTCCGAACGGTTGGCGTTAACGCAGATTACATGCGGATTAAAATCCTTCGGGCAAAGGAAGATGGGCGGCTATTCAACGCATCGGACGTCGAGAATGAGCGCCACGTGGCGGTGGTTGGCGAAAACGTGGCCGCCGGCCTGTTCAAAAATCAGCTCGCCGTGGGGAAGCCAATCAGCATTGCCGGCGCCATTTTCCGGGTCGTCGGCGTGCTGAGGAACGACGACATTTTTGGCGCGTCGGAAATCAACACCGTGTATATCCCCTACCCCTGCTACCTGAAAACGGTCAACAGCGATCCCCGGTTCAGCGCTTTTTGCCTGTACCTTTCGGCAGAGGCCGATTCCAAAAAATTCGAGGAGAGCTTACGGAATTACGTGGCGTACCACTCCGATTTTTCGTCGGCAGACAGGCAGGCGCTGTACATTGCCAACTTCGAGACGCAAACCACGGCCTTTGAATCCCTGTTCAAAGGTCTGCGGCAAATCATCTGGATATTCGGCCTCTGCTTTCTGGTGAGCGGGGTGGTGGGCATTTCCAACATCATGCTGGTGGTGGTAAAGGAGCGGACGAACGAGATCGGGATTCGGCTGGCCGTAGGCGCTTTGCCCAAGTCCATCGTCCGGCTGGTTTTGCTCGAGTCGGTTGCCATCACCGCCCTATCGGGGTTGGCCGGGTTGGCCGCCGGCAAGGGCGTTTTGCTGCTCGTCAACCGGCTCCTGGCCATGTCGGATGAGAATATGCTGATGAAGCAAACGTCGTTTGACTGGCTTACGGCGCTGGGAGCTTTGGCCGTGCTCGTGGTGGCCGGGGTGGCCGCCGGCGCCTTTCCGGCAGTAAAAGCGTCAACCATTGAGCCTGTTGACGCCATTCGATACGAAAACAGAGGATAGTGAGGTATGAAAACAGTAAAAGCTGCGCTAATCGCATTTTTTGCGCTGATGGCGGGATTTATTGCCTACCGCTCCCTGAGCAAAGGCGGGAGGGATGCGTACACAACCGTTACGCTCCGGCTCAGGGACGTGAGCGAAACCATCCATATCCCCGGAAACGTATTTCCGGCAAAGGAGATTGAAATCAAGTCGCAGCTTTCGGGGATTTTGGAGAATATTTCGGTAAAAATCGGCGACTACGTGAAGGAGGGTGCACCGGTGGCGGCTATAAAGCTGGTACCCGGCACCTTTGATATCGAGCGTCTGGAGAGCAGCGTCAATACGGCGCAGATTGAGTACGATGCGCGAAAAATAGAGTACGAGCGCGCGCAGCGGCTGTACGCAACCAGCACCATATCCCATGCCGAAATGGACGAGCAGAGGCGGATTTACAAGCTGGTGCAGGAAAGCTTAAATTCGGCGATAAATCAGCTGGACATCCTGAAAAAGGGGCGCGTGTCGTCCAAAAACATTTCCAACTTAGTAAAGGCAAGCACGTCCGGCACGGTGATCGACCTTCCGCTGGAGGTAGGCGCCTCCGTAATTGAGCGCAACAACTATAATCCGGGTACAACCGTTGCCGTTGTTGCCGAAACGAAGCTGTTCAAGTTCCGGACGCTCATAGCGGAGCACTACCTGCGCTACCTGTCGCTTGGCGACACGATATCGCTGTCGTTTAGCGCGTATCAGGATTTGACGGCCAGGGCAGCAGTCGTCAAAATATCGTCGAAAGGAAATCCTGAAAACGGCATTATGAAGTACTTGCTGGAGGCGGAATTTACCATCACGGACAGCATGCCTGTCCTGCGCTCGGGCTATTCGGCCACGGCGGAGATTGTTTTGCAAAGCAAAGCCAACGTTCTGTCTGTGGAAGAAAAGCACATTGTGTACCAAAATGACTCCACGTATCTTTACTTGCCGGACACGCCCAATAAAAAAGCAATAAAACGAACAATTACCACCGGCGTTTCGGACGGCATTTACACGGAAATCACAGCCGGAGCGACGCTGGACGACAAGATAATCACGAACTATGATAAGGTTAATTGACGTACATAAAACATACACGACCCCGTTTACCTGTTTGCATGTGCTGAAGGGGATTCATTTATCGGTCAGGCAGGGCGAAATGGTGGCCATCATGGGCGCATCGGGCTCGGGCAAGTCCACGCTGATGAATATTCTTGGCCTCCTTGACAGGTACGACGCGGGCGAGTACTACATGAGCAACCGGCTGATGAAGCATTTGTCGCGCGAAGAAAGTGCCCGGTGCCGGAATCGCCTCATCGGATTTGTGTTTCAGTCGGCCAACCTGATTGCGTACAAGAATATTGTCGAAAATGTGGCGCTACCGCTATACTACCGTGGGGTAAGGCGAAAGGAGCGGAACCTGCTGGCGTTGGAGCAGCTGCATCAGCTGGGGTTGGAGGAGTGGAGCCGCCATTTTCCCAACGAGCTGTCGGGCGGTCAGAAGCAGCGGGTGGCCATTGCCAGAGCCCTCTTGCCGGAACCGCCCGTAATTCTTGCCGACGAGCCTACCGGACAGCTTGACTCCCAAACATCAGCCGAAGTGATAGCGATGCTGAAAGCCATCAACCAAAAGGGAACAACAATTATTATCGTTACGCACGAGCCGCTGGTTGCCAATGCAGCCCATCGCATTATACACATCAAAGACGGAACGGTTGAATCATGAAGCGAGTCGCTGTTTTTTTGAGCCTGGCAGCCTTGCCGGCTGCGCTGTATGCGCAGAAAAAGTGGACGCTGAATGAGTGCATTGACTATGCAACGAAAAACAGCTTGAACGTCAAAACTTCACAGCTGACAATCCAATCCAACCGTATCCTGGCGGACAAGTCTCGCCTGAGCTATGTCCCGGACTTGACGCTTTACTCAGACTACCGGCTAAACACCAATCGCTCATTAGCTCCTCTAACCTATTCGTTCATTGAAAATACGCACAACCATGCGGCAGATGTCGGCATAAACCTGGGGGCAAATCTCTTTGACGGGTTGAGAAAATACTACGCCTACCATAAAAGTTTATCAGATTGGGAGGCGAGCATGGCCGATTTCGAGGCGCTGAAAAACGACCTCTCGCTGTCTGTCCTGCTCAGCTACATGAATATCCTCCTCAGCAAGGAAATTATCAGCTCCGTTAAGCAGCAGCTGGAGAACTCGGAACAGCATATCGGCCAAGCCAAACGCTTGCTTCAGGAAGGAGTGATAACAGCTGAAAAATTGCAAAACCTTCAGATCCAAAGGGACAATGAAAAATACGCGCTGGCCGATGCAGAAGGCAACCTCGTTAGCGCGATAATCAACCTGTGCTCGTTGCTCAACATAGCTGATTATCAAACATTCGATATTGAAGATGAGTACTCCTTCAGGAGCGTAGAAATGATTCCGCTGAAGGATATTATCGCATCGGCGATGTCGCTTCCCCAGGTGCAGGCTGGTAAAATAAAAATCCGGTCGGCAGAATACGGCTTAAAGGTTGCCAGAAGTGACTTGTATCCGACACTTTCCTTCGGCGCATTTTTCGGAAGCTCGTACTCCGACTTGAGAAAAAGGGTGCTGCCTGACGCAAACGGAAATCCGTTAATAGCTGGGAACGAATATCTTTATGATGGCTACCCGTTTTTCAATCAGCTCAATAATCATCGGAGCGCCTACCTGTCGCTTACAGCCGGCTATCCGATTCTCAACCTTTTCCAAACGAAGAAAAACATTGCGCTGGCAAAGCACAATATCCTGAATGCACAGTACGAGCTGCAAGCCATCGAAAAAAAGCTGACGGAGCACATTGCGCAGACCTACGCGGAGGTGGAAACCGCCCGAAAAAAATACGAGGCGTCGCTTTCGGCAAGCGAGCATGCAAGAGCCATCCTTTCATACGCGGTTAATAAGCTAACAAACGGCGTTTTAACCCCAAGCGACTATACCGTTACGAAGAACAACCTGATGGTCGCCGAAGCGCAGGCAAGCCGCGCCAAGTATGAGTATTTTTTCAAGCTGGAGCTGCTGATGTTTTACTACAGCCAGGCTAATGCCATGTAAGCATTTAATTTTCACCTTTTCATTTACCTTCAAGCAGCAAACTGCAAGGCGCGTAAAGTTTTTTCATAACGGTAACAGCCCAATATTATGCTAAAAAAAAATCACCGGCAAAGATAAATCATTGCCTATTTTACCATGAGCGCAAAATGTTTACTTTGTAAGGGTGTAATGTTTCGCGGTGAGGGATTTTGCTACTTATTGCGGAGAATTTTGTTAGCTGCGCTTCAGCATGCCAAATAAGGGCATATTTTTTGCTAACGTTTTGCCCCTTTTTTGCTCTTTTTTTTCTATTTTTGCAGACCGGAAAATTGGAATACCGCAGTAAACTCATATCGCTCTCATTATGAATAGATTACGAATTGCCACAGCGTGTATTATGCTGATAATGAGCAACTTGTCTAAGGGGGGGGGGGAATTATGACTACGATTTTTCCCGCTTAGACAACACCAACGGGCTGTCCAACAATCAGGTAGAGTACATCTACAAGGATAGCCGGGGCTTTATGTGGTTTGCCACCAGCTACGGCCTTAACCGCTACGACGGGCACGATTTCGTTGTCTATAAGCCCGGCAGCGACACCACAAGCATCCCCTACAACGCTGTCAGGGATATTCGGGAGGACGTGCACGGAAACCTGTGGCTCAAGGGAAACCCCGGCTACGCCGTGTACGACTACCGCACCGAGCGGTTTATTCGCAACATCGCCCCCCTTCTTCGGCCGCTGGGTGCGCCGGAAAATCCGATGATTGTGGAGTTTAACGACAAAAAAGATTGCTACCTCTACTACCCCCACGACGGCGTCTACCTCTACAGCGTTGGCGAGCAGCAGCTCAAGCGCTACGGGCAGCGCTCCGATTCCGATTCCGATTCTGGCTCGTTGAGCGGCGGCAGCATCCTGCGGATTATGCCGGATGGCGACCGCTGCTGGGCGCTTTTTGAAAACGGCCTGCTGGAGCGCCTCAACCTGAAAACCGGACGGGTTGACTTTCGCTCGGACTACATTTACAAAAACAAAAACCAAGAATCCTCCGTTATTTCCCGCAGCATGTTTATTGACTCCGATGGCAACCCGTGGGTTTACCCCGGCTTTTCGGACAAGGGGGTGCTCTACCTGGACATGGAGACGCAGCAATGGGCGGTGTTCAACAAGCAGCATCACCCCAACATCCACTCCGACTTTGTGCGGGGGGTATGCGAGGATAAAAATGGCCGCGTATGGATTGCAACCGACCACGGCGGGGTGAGCATTTTTGACAAAAAGAGCGGGCGCATCGGGGTTTTGAAGCACGACCCCCAAAATCCCACCTCCATCAGCCAAAATTCTACCATAAGCATCTACTGCGACGACGTTGGAACGGTATGGATTGGGACGTACAAGAACGGGGTGTCGTACTACAACCCGCAAATGTTCAAGTTCAAAAAGCCCCGGCTCTCGTGCTTTACCGACCGGTCGCCCGAAATAAAAGACTGCAACGCCCTGCTCGAAGACCGGAGCGGCAACCTGTGGATTGGCACCAACGGCGAAGGGCTTATCCGGTACAGCCGGCAAGCGCAATCGCTCCAAGTGTTCAGGCACAACCCGAACGACCCGAGCAGCATTTCGTCCAACATCATCGTCTCCCTGCTGGAGGACCACGAGGGGAAAATATGGGTGGGCACCTTTTTTGGCGGATTAAACCGGGTGGAGGGAAATCGCTTTGTGCGCTACCTCCCCGACCCGGGCAGCAGCAATTCGCTCTCCAACAAGAGCGTTTACAAGCTCATTGAGGACAGGCAGCACAACATCTGGATGGCCACGCTGGGCGGCGGCGTGAGCCGGCTCGCGCCCGACCGCAAAACGTTTGGCCGCATCGCGCTCAACAGCCAGCAGGACTACATCCTCTCCATGTACACCAAAGACTACAAAAGCATTATCCTGTGCACCGCCGGCGGGGTGACCCTGCTGGACACGGAAACGGGCCGCATCGCCCCCTACCCCCACAGCGCCGGCGCCGGCGCCGCCATGAGCGGCGTTATCGTCAACGCCATCATCGACAGGCGCGATCAGCTGTGGCTGGCAACCGACAACGGCATCATTATCTACAACCCGGCCAGGGACAAAACCACCTTCCTGCTGGCCGCCAACGGGCTGCCCAGCGAGCAGGTCAGCTCGTTTGTGGAGGATAGCGAGGGCAAAATATGGGCGGGAACGCGCAACGGCATCTCCTGCATCACCCCCATAGCGCAAGGCGAAGAAATGGCCTACGCCATCGCCTCGTTCGACGAAAAGGACGGCCTGCTAAGCCCCATCTGCAACCCCAACGCCGTTTTTAAAACGAAAGACGGCCACATCTACATGGGCTGCACAAAGGGCTACGCGTACTTCGACCCGCTCTCCATTCCCTTCAACGCCAACGCCCCTCAACCCCGCTTTACGGCGCTGGAAATCGGCAACCAAATCATCCGCCCCGCCGCAAAGCACCACAGCCAGGTGGTCCTGAGCCAATCCCTTACGTGCACAGAGCGGCTGGAGCTGGGCTACAGCCAAAACAGCTTTAGCATCCATTTTTCGGCCTTCAACTTTATCCACCCCGAAAAAAATAAGTACCGCTACCGCTTAGAGGGATTTGACCCCGGCTGGATAAGCGCCAAAAAAGGGCAAAACTCCGCCTTCTACTCCAACCTGAACCCGGGGAGCTACAAGCTCATGGTTTACGCCTCCAACAACGATGACCTATGGGCCGAGCAGCCGATTACGCTCGACGTCATCATCCACCCGCCCTTTTGGCTCTCCTGGTGGGCCTACCTGGCCTATGGGCTGCTTACTTTCGGCGCCCTGTTCTTCGCCATGCGCCTCCTGCTCAAGCGGCAGCGGGCGGAGTTCGAGAACGTGCACCGCATCATGGAGGCGCGCCAAACGCACGAAATCGACGAAATGAAATTCCGCTTTTTTACCAACATCAGCCACGAGTTTCGCACGCCGCTTACGCTGATCATCAACCCGACCGAAAAGCTGCTGAGCGAAGCGCGCACAGGCGACGAGAGAAAGCTGCTGGAGATTATCCAAAACAACGCGCTGAGCCTGCTGGAGCTGGTCAACCAGGTGCTGGATTTTCGGCGCATGGACGTACAAAAAGAGCAGCTGCACCTCTCGATGGGCGACATGGTGGCCTACGTAAAGGATATCTGCTACTCGTTCAGCGATTTGACCAACAAAAAGAGCATCACGCTAACGTTTACCACCGCCATCCGGGAGCTGCAAATGGAGTTTGATAAGGAAAAGGTGCAAAAAATCATCCGCAACCTGCTCTCCAACGCCTTCAAGTTCACCCCTTCGGGCGGAAAAATCGACGTCAGCCTGTCGCTGATTTTTCAGCTCAACCCGAGCGCCCGCCTCCTAAGCATCGCCATTTCCGACACGGGCGTCGGCATTGCAAGCCGGCACAAAGACCGGATTTTTGAGCGCTTCTACCGCATCGAAAATCCCGACCTGGCTACGCAACCCGGCACGGGAGTAGGGCTGCACTTAGCGAGCGAGTACGTCAAGCTGCACAAGGGGGATATTTCGGTCGAAAGCCAGGAGGGCAAAGGCTCCACCTTCACCATTACGCTGCCGGCAGGCGAATACGCCCACGAGGAAATCATTACCCACAGCAGCAGCAGCGTTGGGCAGCCAGACGAACAGCCGCCGCTCCCGGCGGGCAAAGAGGGTGGCGCCACCGACGCCGGCAAGCCCCTGCTGCTGCTGGCCGACGACAACGATGACTTTTGCAGCTTTATCACGGCCCTATTCCGGCCGTCGTTTCGCACCATCACCGCAGCCAACGGGGCCGCCGCGCACGAGCTGGTGCTGCACCAGCTGCCGGATTTAGTGATCAGCGATGTTATGATGCCCAAGGTCAACGGGCTGGAGCTGTGCCGGCGGATTAAGGAGGATATCCGGACTTCGCATATTCCGGTCATTCTCCTCACGGCCAAAGCGTCGGACGAAAGCAAGATTTCGGGGCTGGAGGCCGGCGCCGACGACTACATCGCCAAGCCGTTCAACATGGAGGTGCTCCGGCTAAAAGTTGCGCAGCTGATTGAGCGCCGGAAAAAGCTGCACGAAAAATTCAGCAGCGGCATCAGCATTTCGCCCGCCGAAGCATCCATCACGCCAATGAGCGAGCAATTTGTCAAAAAAGCGGTGGCTATCGTAGAGAGCAACCTCGGCAATCCGGATTTTTCGGTCGAAGACTTAAGCCGAGAGGTCGGCATGAGCCGCGTATACTTCTACAAAAAAATCCTGTCGCTCACCGCAAAGACGCCCTCCGAATTTATACGCTTCATCCGCCTGAAGCGGGTGGCCGACCTCTTGAAAAAAAGCCAGCTGTACATCAACGAAATAGCCTTTCAAACGGGATTTAACGATTTGAAGCTATTCCGAAAATATTTCAAAGACGAATTTGGGGTTACCCCCACGGAGTACAAAAAGCGGTTTGAGCATTAGCCGCCTGTAAGCACGCCTCGGAGCGCACAAGGCGGCAAAGACGAGAGGATGCAAGCTCGCTCTCCTACCAGCTTACCCATTGTTAGCGTTGTACAACAATCGCATTTTCATAAATCGACAAAAATCGGCAATTTTATTCACAAGGCACACAAAATTTGGTAGTGTCCGCAATCTATTGATATGAACTTTAATTGGCAACCGATCAAACAGGTATCAATTTTACCAAAAGATTGCAAATGCTTAACAATCAACAAAAATACGTTTTCACATCAATAGAATAAGGACATCATCCAAAAAAAAGAATTAGCCGTAAAAAAAATATTTTGCCAGGTCAAGTACTTTTTGTAATTTTGCAGCCGTAGCTATAGTATAGCTATAGTTATGCAGGATAAAATAAAAAACATGCTGACGAAATACCCTAACGGGCTGGTGCTGCAATCTTCTTTTTTGGTGCGCGAGGGTTACTCGTACGTACTTCAGCAGCATTACCGGAAAAGCGGGCTGCTGAAGCTGATAGGCAAAGGCGCGATGCTCAGAAGCAATGACCATCATTTGCTATTGGGCGCATTGGCGTCTCTACAGCAGCAGTCCAACCACAGCGTTCATATAGGAGGGCGCACTGCGCTGTCGCTATGGGGACAGGCACATTATTTGCAAATAAATATGCAAAGCGTATCGCTTTTTAAAGCGCCCAAAAACGACTTGCCCAAATGGTTTTTATCCAACCCGTGGGATGGGAAATTTGAGGTGTTCAACGTTTCCTTGTTTGATGATAAATCCGCAGGGTATAAAGACTATGAATCCAATGGGCTTACGCTCAAAATATCAAGTTCTGCAAGGGCGTTGATGGAATGCTTATCGCAATGCCCCGACAGGTTTTCGCTTATGGAGGGCTATGAAGTAATGGAAAATCTGCTGTCGCTGCGTCCTGCGGCTGTGCAAACGCTGCTGGAGCAGTGTAAATCGATCAAAGTAAAACGCTTGTTTTTATATTTTTCCGAAAAGGTGGGGCACCGCTGGGTTGAAGATTTGGATACGTCTAAAGTTGGGCTTGGCAGGGGCGTCCGCCGCCTTGTGCCGAATGGAAGATATGCGCCAAAATATGAGCTGATGCTGCCGGAAGAATTAGCATGATAAAAGAAACCTTCAAACAGCAAGTATCGCTATTGCTCGACATTATGCCGATAGTAGCCAAAGAGCCTCAGCTTGCCATTCACGGCGGCACAGCAATCAACCTCTTTGAGATGGATATGCCGCGGCTTTCGGTGGATATAGATTTGACTTTCATTCCATTTACCGAAAACCGAGAAGACGACTTTTCGCATATCAGGCAAGGGTTGCAGCATATCAAAGAGAACCTGCGGCATAGCTTAGCCGGAATCACTTTTCCAGACTCCACGCGAGCTCACGAACACCAAAAATAAGCACGAGTGAGTAACCGAGCGCAGCGAGCTCACGAACACCAAAAATAAGCACGAGTGAGTAACCGAGCGCAGCGAGCTCACGAACACCAAAAA
>JAIROF010000133.1 GCA_031257655.1 Prevotellaceae bacterium
TGTGTGTGTGTGTGTGTGTGTGTGTGTGTGTGTGTGTGTGTGTGTGTGTGTGTGTGTGTGTGTGTGTGAAGAAACTAAAAACTTAAAACTAAAAACTAAAAACTGCTGACGCCGGAAGGGCTCCGTGTGCGCATTAGCTATGCTATTTGCAGTCGAAATCGCCGTGTGCGCACCAAGTACGCTATTTTCAGTCGAGAAAAGCGCCGTGTGCGCATCGGGTACGCTATTTGCAGAGAAAAGCAACTTTGCAGAGCAGGCAGCACCGTATTTACAGCCCTGAACTGAGCGTAGCGGCCTCACGAACACCTTTGCAAAAAAATACAAGGTGAGCAACGGGCGACCACCTACCATAGTAGCGTGGGGTAAAACCTCACGCGAACGGCTTGCAGAGCGGTCGGCACAAAGACGCCCAACGAGGCTTGAAAGCCTGTTGGGGCTGTGCGCTATATACGCTGTGAAAAATTTTATACCGCTTCTTATACTATTGCTGTTCATTAGCATGGCTTTGTCGTTGCATGTCTTGGCAAACAAAATAAAGGTACAAAGGTATGTTTTTTTTGAGAAAAACAAAATTTTTTTTGAGAAAAAAAATTTCTTTGCGGAATTTGTAAATTACAAACCAAGCGCAGCAAGCTCACGAACACCGTAAAAAAACCCAAGCGAGGAGTTGTTGAGGCACGCTGATTTTTTTTGTCCACTAATTACACGAATTACACGAATTACGCTAATTTTTTTGTCCACGAATTACAGGCTAATTCATTTTTTTGCGGTGCTATGAAAAGATTGGCTGCGCCGAGCGGGGTAACCTCATTCACACCTAATTTTAATAACAAAACAACCTCAGTAGCCAAGCGATATAGTAGAAATAACAACCTCATTAACCTCATTAATGTAAATGATTTATAATCAGTCCGCATAGGGTTTTACCCTATGCTGGTACCGCAGTTCGCCCCTTCAGGGCTCATCGCGATGCGCAGTAGAGACGCACGGCGTGCGGCTCATCGCGCATTGCTCATCAATGCTTCGCGCAAAGTCCGCATAGGGTTTTACCCTATGCTGGTACCGCAGTTCGCCCCTTCAGGGCTCATCGCGATGCGCTGTAGAGACGCACGGCGTGCGGCTCACCGCGCATTGCTCATCAATGCTTCGCGCAAAGCCCTGAAGGGGCGACCTGCGGTACTAGCATGGGGTAAAACCCTATGCTAAACGGGCGACCTGCGGTACCCGCATAGGGTTTTACCCTATGCGGGTACCGCAGGTCGCCCCTTCAGGGATCATCGCGATGCGCTGTAGAGACGCACGCCGTGCGTCTCTACTGTGCATTGCACATCAGCACCATTTTGTCGCGAGACGCACGCCGTGCGTCTCTACAGCGTCATTTTGCCGCCATTTGGCCATCGAAACGCTTTCCCTGCGTAACATAAATTCCTAATTCTTAATTCTTAATTCCTAATTCAATTCTCAATTCTCAATTCTCAATTCTAAAGTATCGTGCGTGTGGGCTTGCGAAGAGGATTCCGCACACGGATGATGAGGGCATCATCATGTAGGATTCGGTAAGCGTCACGCCGGTGAGGGGTGTTGCGTTGAGGAGGGTAAAGAGGGCTGTTTTTTGGCTATGGTCGGGGCAGGATGGGTATCCTACTGCCGGTCGGATGCCCTGCTCGCCGGTGCCGCGCAAGCCCTGGCTGTCGTAGCCCCAAATGCTTGTCCGCACCTGCTCGTGGAGGTATGCTGCGTAGGCCTCCGCCAGGCGGCTGCAGAGCGTTTCCACGAGCAGGGCGCTGTAGTCGTCGCCGGTGGCGCGGTAGCGCTGGGGCAGCGGGGGCTTGGGGGCTACCGAAACCAGAAAGGCGCCAAGGAAATCCTGCACCCCCGAATCGGACGGCGCAATAAAGTCCGCGAGCGAGAGGTTGGGCTTTCCGTCGTCGAGCTTTTGCAGCATGCGCGGCATGGGGAGGACGCACAGGGCGCGCGCGCGCTGCTCGTTGTACACCACAATATCGTCGTCCTTTGCGGCGGCGGGGAAAATGCCCACCACCGCCTGTAGCGAAAGCTGCTGCTCCCCGTCCAGCCTGCTCAACATGCGGTTGGCGTCGTGGAGCAGCTGGCCGGCGGCGGCGCCCTTCTCCGGGTGCTGCAAGATATCGGGGTAGCGCCCTTTAATATCCCATGCGTACAGGAGCATCGACCAGTCGATGTGGGGCGTGAGGGCAGCGATGGCCACGTTGCGCTGCACGGTGAGGCCAAGGGTTCGGGGGACGGCGATTTTTTCGCTGCTCCAGTCAATTTTCAGCCTGTTGGCGCGGGCTTCGGCTAAGGTGAGGCGCTCTTTTTTGCGGTTGGCCTCCTCGTGCAGCCTTCGCAGCTCGCGGTAGCGCTCGGCCTGACGCGCCACCGTTTCCTGCCGGAGGTTGGCCTGGGTGAGGTTTCGCACCGCCGAGGCTGCCCGCGAAGCGTCTTTTACGTAGGAAACGCCGTTGGGGTACTGCACGTCGAGCTTCACCGCCGTGTGCAGCTCGCTGGTGGTGGCGCCGCCCACCATCAGCGGAATGCGCACGTTGCGCCGGTGCATTTCGCGGGCAATGTGCTCCATCTCCTCCAGCGACGGCGTTATCAGCCCGCTCAGCCCCACGATATCGACCTTATTGGCGAGCGCCATTTCGATAATCTTCTCCGAGGGCACCATCACGCCAAGGTCTATGATCTCAAAGCCGTTGCAGGCGAGCACCACGCTCACAATATTTTTTCCGATGTCGTGCACGTCGCCCTTCACGGTGGCCAGGAGCACCCGCACGGGGGCGGGCTGGGAGGGGGCGTTGGCCGCCGGCGCTCCGCCCGCGCCGCCCGACGCCTTGCCGTCCTCGATGTAGGGTTGCAGCGCCGCCACGGCTTTCTTCATCACGCGGGCGCTCTTTATCACCTGGGGCAGGAACATCTTCCCGCTGCCGAACAGGTCGCCCACCGCGCCCATGGCGGCCATCAGCGGCTGCTCGATGACCTCCAGCGGCGTGTACTTTTGCAGCGCTTCGGCAACGTCCTCCTCCAGGAAATCTACCATTCCCTTTACCAGCGCATACTTCAGGCGCTCCTCCACGCTGGCGTGGCGCCAGGCCAGCTCCTGCGCCGCCGTTTTTTCGCCCTGCGGCGCTCCTCGGCGCTCCTCGGCGTAGGCTATGAGGCGCTCGGTGGCGTCGGGGCGACGGTTGAGCACCACGTCCTCCGCCAGCGCCAGGAGGCGCGGCTCAATTTCGCTGTACACCTGCAGCTGGCCGGCGTTGACGATGCCCATGTCCATGCCCGCTTCGATGGCGTGGTAGAGAAAAACGGAGTGCATGGCTTCGCGCACGGCGTCGCTGCCCCGAAAGGAGAACGACAGGTTGCTCACGCCGCCGCTGACGCCGGCGTGCGGCAGGCGCTCCTTTATCCACCGGCAGGCGCTGATGAAGCTCACGGCGTGGGCGTTGTGCTCGGCAATGCCGGTGCCCACGGCCAGCACGTTGGGGTCAAAAATGATGTCCTGCGGCGGGAAGCCGCCTTTTTGCGTAAGGAGGCGGTAGCTGCGCTCGGCGATGGCAATTTTGCGCTCAAAGGTGTCGGCCTGCCCCTGCTCGTCGAACAGCATCACCACCGCCGCCGCGCCGTAGCGGTGTATGAGCCGCGCCTTGCGCAGGAGCTCCTCCTCGCCCTCCTTCAGGCTGATGGAGTTGACAATGGATTTGCCCTGGGCGCACTTCAGCCCGGCTTCTACGACGTCAAACTTCGAGGAGTCTATCATGACCGGCGCCCGGGCTATTTCCGGCTCGGAGGCTATGAGGTTCATGAACTTCACCATGGCGGATGCGGCGTCGAGCATGGCGTCGTCCATGCAGACGTCGATGATTTGCGCCCCGCTTTCCACCTGCTGGCGGGCAACGGAAATGGCCTCCTCGTAGCGGTTTTCGCGTATCAGGCGGGCAAACTTTTTGGAGCCGGCCACGTTGGTGCGCTCCCCGATGTTGACAAAGTTGCTGTTTTTGTCCACCCGCAGCGCTTCCAGGCCGCAGAGCGTCAGGGCAACGGCGTCCGGCTGGGGCGGGGGCGGGGCGGGGCGGGGCGCGTAGCGGAGCGCGCGCTGCGCCAGCAGCGCAATGTGCTCGGGCGTGGTGCCGCAGCAGCCGCCCACAATGTTCACCCATCCCTGCTGCATGTAGGTCTCCACGATGTCCACCATTTCCTCCTTCGTCTGGTCGTACTGCCCCAGCTGGTTTGGCAGGCCGGCGTTGGGGTGCACGCTCACGCGGCACTGGGCGGTGTGCGCCAGCTCCTCCACAAAGGGTCGCAGCTGCGCCGCGCCAAGGGCGCAGTTCAGCCCGATGCTGAGCAGGCGGGCGTGCGCTATGGAGCAGACAAAGGCGCCCAGGGTTTGGCCGGAGAGCAGGCGGCCGCTGGCGTCGGTGATGGTGCCCGATACCATGACGGGGATGTGGCGGCCGCCGCGCTGCGCGTGCTCGTCGGCGGCGTAGAGGCCGGCCTTCACGTTGAGCGTGTCGAACACCGTTTCAAAGAGGAGGATGTCCACGCCGCCCTCGTCCAGCGCGGCAATCTGCTCGGCGTAGGCCGCCACCAGGTCGTCGAAGGTTACGGTGCGCAGGGCGGGGTTGTTCACGTCCGGCGACATGGAGGCGCTGCGGTTGGTGGGGCCAATGGAGCCGGCCACAAAGCGGGGCTTGGCGGGATTCCCGGCGGTGTACTCATCCGCCGCCGCCCGCGCAATGCCTGCGGCGGCGCGGTTGATGGCGCACACCTGCTCCTGCATGGCGTAATCGGCCATGGAGATGGCGTTGGCGCTAAACGAGTTGGTGGAGATAATGTCTGCGCCCGCCGCCAAGTACTGCTCGTGCACCGAGCGGATGATGTGCGGCTGCGTGAGGCTCAGCAAATCGTTGTTGCCCTTTTGGTTGTGCGCGTAGCTCTTGAACTGCTCCCCGCGAAAATCATCCTCGCCCAAGCGGTAGCGCTGAATAAGGCTGCCCATGGCGCCGTCCAGCACAAGTATCCGCTCCGACAATGCCCTGTGTAGTGTATCGTCTTGCATAAAGAAATTTTAAAGCACAAAAGTAGGAAAAAGAACGGGAACCTGAAAGCGAATGGTTAATGGTTAATGGTTAATGGTTAATGGTTAATGGCGCATAGCGCGGATATGGCTGATGCATACATTCCCGCGCAGGTCGTTGGAGGGCGCACGGCGTAGGCCGTAGCAAGGTATTCCAGGCTGTCCTGCCTTGCAGGCAGGTTATACGAGGGTACTCGCAGATCCGCAGGTCACAGACCTGCGGGGGTAATACATCGCATTGCGCCCTGCCTGAAAGGCAGGACATTCACCTCCGCAGGTCTGTGACCTGCGGACGAATGGATGCCCTTATGTAACCTGCCTGAACTGAGCGAAGCGAGTTCGCGAACACTTTTAACGGATTTTACTTTCATATTGCGCTCTATATCGCTAAATAACTTAAAGAAAAAGATGCGATTGCGATGACGAACCAAAAGTAGTAACAGATTGCTCTAAAATATTTATTTAAATTGATGTATATCTGCAATTTAATAAAGTAAAATCCGATTAAATAAGGTTGAAAAATAAGGTTGTTTTCCGCGTGCTTTCTGCGCACACCGGAGACCTTGCGCTGCGCACCTCTGTGAAACCTCTGCGCACCTCTGTGCAATAATAGCACAGAGGCGCACCAGAGGTTTCACAGCGGTGCACGGAGGGCTTACGCCGAAATCAGAACGCCAGACGGCTTAACGTAGCATAGGCAATTCACGCAACTTCCAAAGGTGCTGGGGGTGAAGTCTAACAGAATGCCATTGCGCAAAAGCGCTGATTTTTACCGCTCCGCAAAAAAAATATTTTTTTGCAAAACATTTATATTTAACAAATTAAGCAGCTTGAGAAAGCTGAATAGCGGTAGAATCGTCATAAAAAAAATTTTTTTTGAGCAATTTTTTTCATCGAAAATTTTATTTGCTGAAAACTTTTTGTACATTTGCACCTTGTTTTGTTTACCAAGCCATGTAGCTATAAAACCATGCAAACGAAATGCAACAGCACAGGAGCGGGTAGCCATTTTTTCACCTCTTG
>JAIROF010000189.1 GCA_031257655.1 Prevotellaceae bacterium
TCGCCCGTTACGGTGAGGTCGGGGACGAAGTCGGCAACCCGGGCGACCTTTGCCGCCCGCAGGTCGGTCATCTTTTGGTGGTTTTCGGGGTCGTGCGAAATGCTGCCCTTGAGCGCGTCTTTCTCCAGCCCGCCTACGCGGTGCTCCAGCCCCTTTGCTCCGGGGATACCCCAGCGCCGGGCCAGCCGCTGCGCGTCGCGCCGGTAGGGCTGGTAGCTTTCGCCTTCGGGGGCGATGGGCGGCGCAATGGCGGGGTAGTCCTCCATGCTGGGGATTTTCCATGGCTCCGAGCCGTTGGCAATGTAGCCGTCGGTGAGCAGGATGACGGGCGTCATGTGCTCCAGGGCGATTTTTGCCGCCCAGAAGGCGGCGTTGAAGCAGTCCGACGGCGAGCTGGCCGCCATGACCACGGCCGGGCTTTCGCCGTGCCGCCCGTAGAGCGCCTGCGCCAGGTCCGCCTGCTCCGTTTTGGTGGGCAGGCCGGTGGAGGGGCCGCTGCGCTGCACGTCCACCACCACCAGCGGCAGCTCCGCCATGACGGCCAGCCCGAGCGCTTCGCCCTTGAGCGCCAGCCCGGGGCCGGAGGTCGTGGTGACGGCGAGCGCGCCCGCAAACGATGCGCCGATGGCGGTGCAGATGCCGGCAATTTCGTCTTCGGCCTGCAGCGTTTTTACGCCCAAGTCTTTCCGCGCCGACAGCTCCTCCAGAATGCCGGTGGCGGGCGTGATGGGGTAGGAGCCGCAAAAGAGCGGGCGCCCCGACTTTTCGGCGGCGGCAATCAGCCCCCACGCGGTGGCCACGTTGCCGTTGATGATGCGGTAGGCGCCCCGCTCCAGCCGCCCCGGCGCCACCCGGTAGGTGTTGGCAAAGGCGTGGGTGTTGGCGGCGTAGTCGTAGCCCCCCTTGAGCACCGTCCGGTTGAGGGCTATGAGCGCGGGCTTTTTCTTGAACTTGCTCGCAAAGTAGGCCTCCGTATGCGCCGGCGGCAGGTTGAACAGGTAGTAGCACACGCCCAGCGCAAACATGTTCTTGCAGCGCGCGGCCGTTTTGGCGTCGGCATCTGCGTCCTTCAGCGCCGCCTTGGTGAGCGAGGTGATGGGCGCCCAGATGATGTTGTAGCCCTCCAGGTGGAGCTCGGCCAGGGGGGCGCCGGTGGAGAAGCCCGCTTTTTTGAGGTGCGCCGCGTCGAAGGCGTCGGCGTCGAGGATGGCGGTGGCGTCTTTTTTCATCCACCTGGCGTTGGCCTTAAGCGCTGCGGGGTTCATCGCCACCAGCACGTCGCAGTAGTCGCCCGAGGTGTTGACGCCGGCGGCGCCAAAGTGCACCTGAAAGCCCGACACGCCGGCCACCGTGCCCTGCGGCGCGCGAATCTCGGCGGGGTAGTCGGGAAAGGTGGACACGCTGTAGCCCAGCAGCGCGGAGGTGTCGGAAAAGAGCGTCCCGGTGAGCTGCATGCCGTCGCCCGAATCGCCGGAAAAGCGGACTACCATGTCGCTGCGCTCGTTTAGAATCGTCATTTTTGTGTGATTAAGTTACGTTGTTACTGCCGAAAAACTGTAGAAAGAGGACGAGCGCAAAGATAGCATATTTGTTAATTTCACGCAATTTTTTCTCCCGATTTTTCATTCTGAAGTAAAAAAACTACTTTTGCAGCAAGCAATAGCGTCAGCATTACGCCTTCGGGATAATTCAAAAATACTAACTCATAAACAGTTAAGCCAGGCAATGGGGGTGAACATTTCTGCGGTAGCGTACCTCAACGCTGCGCCTTTTATCTACGGACTTCGGCGTTCTCCTTTCATCGAAAGCGTAGCGCTATCGCTGGATGTCCCCGCCGTTGGCGCCCAAAAGCTGCTGTCCGGCCAGGCTGACGTTGCGCTCACGCCGGTGGCGGCAATCCCCCAAAGCTCCGACTTTCGCGTCGTGTCCGGCTACTGCGTTGGCGCGACGGGCGAGGTGGCCTCGGTCGCCATTTTTGCCCGCGACGCCATAGCGCGCCTGCACACCATCTACCTTGACGCCCACTCGCGCACGTCGGCGGCGCTCGCGCAGCTGCTGGCGCGCGCATACTGGCGCATCTCCCCGCGCTTTGAGCCCCTCAGCCGCTACGACGAGGCAATGCCGCTGGAGAAGGGCGCAGGCTACCTGCTGATTGGCGACAAAACGTTTGCCGCCCGCCGGCGCTTTACCTTCGCCTACGACCTCGCGCAGGCCTGGATAGCCTACACCGGCATGCCGTTTGTGTTCGCCGCATGGGTGGCCAGACGGGGCGTCACGGAGGAGGCCATCGCCCGGCTCAACGAGGCGCTGCAGCTGGGCGTGGAGCGCCTGGCAGACGTGTGCTGCGACGCCCAGCCCGCATACCCCGGCGTGGACGTCGCCGGATACCTCTCCAACAACATCAGCTACCCCCTGGACGCGGCAAAAAGGGAGGGTATGAAGGCTTTTGTTGGAATGATGGAGGTAGGAAGTTGTAAGTTGTAAGTTGTAAGTTATAAGTTATAAGTTATAAGTGGTAAGTGGTAAGGGTAATGTCGTAAATTGTGGGAAGCGAAAAACCGGATTTACTCACTCGTGCTTATTTTTGGTGTTCGTGAGCTCGCTACGCTCGGTTTAACAACAAAATAACCTCAGTAGCAGAAAGATACAGTATAAACAACAACCTTACCACCTCATTAATGTAAGCGGCTTGTAATCAGAACAATAATTGGTATGTCGTACAATTTATGACATCATCGATGTAAAATGTAAGGGGTAAGAGATGAAATATATGCTGCGCTTGGCATGGTTTTGTACGGAAATGGTACGCAGATGACGCCGATTTAGCAAAACTTGCGCAGCTGGGGGTATGGCTAAAATCTGCGTAAATCATGAAAATCTGCGCTATCTGCGTGCTAAAAACAACAAATCGCACTTTTCGACCGTGCGGAGTATAAAATGCAGAAGGCAGAAGGCAGTAATGCAGAATGCAAAACAGGCGAAACGATTATCCGCGCATTGTGCGGGTTAAAATTTAGGATTAAAAATTAAAAAATTCATCGGCATTTCTCATGGTAAACTACTACATCAAAGAAAGTAGCTGCGTTACAGGCAGCGACGACCTGGAGCAGCTCAACGAGCTGAGCTACGACGAGGTGCTGTGGATAGACATGGTAAACCCTACGCCGGAGGAGCGGCGCATAGTGGAGGAATTTCTGAGCATCAACCTGCAAACGCAGCAGCAGGCGGAGGAGATAGAGAGCAGCTCGCGCTACTACGAAACCGAAAGCACGCTCTACGCCAACACGTCGTTTCTGCTGGCCAACCGGGAGCACGAGCTCTCGTCGGAGCAGGTGTCGTTTATCCTGTGCGAAGGGGTGCTGGTGTCCATCCGCCCGCTGGGGCTGAGGGCGTTCAACGAAACCATCCGCCGCCTGTACGCCAACCACCGCCTCTACCCAACCTGCTTCCACGTGATGGTCTCCATCCTCGAAAGCCGCATCGACATTGACGCCGACATGCTGGAATCGCTGGCCAAGGAGGTCACCAACATCAACAAGCTGCCCTTTGAGGACAAGTCCGAAGCGCGGCTCGACAGCCAGCTGCTGCTCACCATAAACCGCCTGCAGGGCAACACCATGATGATGCGCGAAAGCATCATCGACAAGCAGCGCGTGGTGAGCAGCATCCTCAAGAGCGACCGCTTCCCGAGCGACACCACCCCAAAGCTCAGCATTATCATAAAGGACATCAACTCGCTGGTGAGCCACGCCGACTTCGCCTTCGAGCGGCTGGAGTTCCTGCAAACCACCGTAATGGGGCTTATTTCGCTGGAGCAAAACAAGGTGATAAAGATTTTTACGGTGGCAACGGTGATATTCATGCCGCCAACGCTCATCAGCAGCATTTACGGCATGAACTTTCACGTCATGCCGGAAATATCGTGGCGCTTTGGCTACCCCTTTGCCATTATGCTCATCGTTTTGAGCGTAGGCATCACCCTGCTGTTTTTTAAGGTGCGAAAGCTGCTGTAGCCGCCTGCCTGCCGCCTCCGCAAGGAGGACAGCCCCTGCCGGAGGGCTGCCGCTTGCGCCGCGTACCGCTGCCTAATTAAGTTAAATGACTTGTAATCAGCAACAATATTTGCTATGTCATACAATTTATGACATCACCGCTGTAGTTGTTTTCAGAATAACCACTTTCATTATTTAACGTGTTTAAAAAGCAAATAATTTTTATTGCCGTAATAAAAGAGTTTCAACTCATTATTGATAAGAGAGAATGATTCGGTTATCGCAATAGCTACGCGAAAATCCCACCCATGTCCATTCGGGTCATATAGCTCTGCCATATATCCTATCATTCTATCCGGATTCAAGTCCATCAAGTCAAGTTTCATGCTCAAAGTTATGCTGTGTGCTATAGCCGTATATTCCGTATCAAACGTAAGCGTAAAACACTCCTTGCAATCTTTTGGCATCGGGGTCGTCGATGCATTGGTCGTGGCGTCTACAAATCCGGTCAACTTCCATTTTGTGCCTGCCAACGAAGTGATTTCGTCTTTTCCACAAGAGAAACATACTGCCAAAATCAGCAGTATGGCTGTTGTTTTTAATGTAAATAATAATATTTTTTTTATATCCGTATAATTTAATGGTAAGTAAATTCATATTTTTCTGAATAGCAAGTAATTCTTCCCTCCATTATAACAAAATTTTATCTCGTTTTCCGTAGCAGCATAGTCGGTTAACGTTTTCATTGCATCATAGAATAATAGAACATCACCAGCTTCATTGAGACCTTCAAATGTTGGCGCTGTCATAAATAGTTTTGGAAGAAGTTCCAGACGTATCTGCCTTATCGCAGCTTTTCCCCATGCCGTGCTGTCCGTATCAAACTCAAGCGTGTAGCAAGTGCTGCAATCTTTCGGTTCCAGCTCTTTCAGGTCGCATGTTTCCGCATCCATAATACCTGCCAGCTTCCATTTTGTACCTTCCAGCGCAGGTTTGCTATCTCCGTTACCCTCCCCGCAAGAGCAGCTTTTGTCTTTTTTGCATGAGAAGCCGGCTGCTGCTACAATCAGCATGGCTGCAATTGTTTTCAGAATTTTTGTTTTCATTACTCAACAAGCTTAAAAAGCGAATAATTTTTATTGCCGTTATAAAAAAGTTTCAGCTCATTATTGATACAATTTGATTCAAATCTTTGCATTTTTCCAAAATAACACAGTTTTGTGTTCAGCGAACATTTGTAATTAATTGGAAAGGATAATTTTGTAATTCTGACAGAGCGTCAGCATTTGGCGCCACCGCAGTAACGCTGTTTTTTGAATTTTGAATTTGTGCCACCACAGGGGGACAAATTCTATTTTTTTCATTGCGGATTCTGCCGGTGCTTCCTGTTTTCATCATTTGCCCTTCTCATTATCAAAAAATACTTTCATTCTTCCCTCGCTGCGGTTCGACCATGCGTAATAGGGGATTAATGTGAACTCCTCATTATGGATAACGTTTACGCCGTCTAATAATCCGGGTGTCCATGTTACTTTCGACGATTGCGGATTTAGCGGTTTATCGAATGTTTCGGGATTGTCCGCTTCCTCCATGCAATACACTAATGGACCGTATTCTACGGCAAATTTCCCGGCGTCGTCCTTCACTTCCGGGCGGGCTGCGACGGTGCGCGGCTGCATCGGGAAATTCAGTGCAAGACTGTCGCCCGG
>JAIROF010000191.1 GCA_031257655.1 Prevotellaceae bacterium
ACGAACACCAAAAATAAGCACGAGTGAGTAAATGAGGTTCTTTGGGCGCAAGCAAAATCTGCGAAAATTTGGCTAATTCTTTTTTTGGATGATGTCCTTATTCTATTAACATAAAAACATATTTTGTTGATTGTTAAGCATTTGCAATGTTTTGGTAAAATTGATAACTGTTTGATCATTTGCCAATTAAAGTTCATATCAATAGATCATGGACACTACCCAGATTTACACAGATTGCGCAGCTTTCTACGAAAAAAAATCGTGCAATTCATTGGCACTTGCTGCCGCCGCAGGTCTTATCTGTGCAAATCGGTGTAATCTGTAGATAACTCCATTCCATTGCTTGCGGTCAACGCAGAGTTGACAGTTCGGATATTCGTGCCTATCTTTGCACAAAAAATCGTTCCATGAAGATCATCTGCATAGCGCATAGCTATTCCGGGCATGGCGTAGCGCGTCAGGATGAGTGCGCAGGCCATCCGGTATTTTTTATGAAGCCCGACACGGCGCTGCTGCGCAACCACCAGCCGCTGTACTACCCCAAGTTTACGCAGGACTTGCGGTGCGAGGTAGCGCTGGTGCTGCGCGTATGCCGGCTTGGGCGCAGCATAAGCGAGCGGTTTGCGCACCGCTACTACGCCGAGGTTGGCGTTGGCGTCGACTTCACGGCGGGCGACGTGCAGCGCGAATGTCGGCAGCGCGGCTTGCCGTGGGAGATGAGCAAATCCTTTGACTATTCGGCGCCGGTCAGCCCCGAATTTGTGCCCCTGTCGGCCTTGCAGAATGCCGCCGACATCCGCTTTTCGCTGGACTTGAACGGCAAAACGGTGCAGCAGGGCAGCAGCGGCAGCCTGACGTTCAGCTTCAACCGCCTAATATCCTGCATATCGAGCTACGTTATGCTCCGAACGGGCGACCTCATCTTCACAGGCGCACCCTCGGAGAGCGTAGCCGTAAAAATGGGCGACCGGCTGGTGGCAAAAATCGAAGAAAAACCAATGCTGACGGTGGAGATAAAGTGAGATTAAAGAACTTTAGCTGCCCAAAATGCCATACTTTCCCCCAAAAACGCTACATTTATGATTTCATTTTTTTGTCCTCCTTCCATGAGAAGGGGGCGTCTCCGTTAGATTTTTTGATGTTAACTTGGATAAACAACATAGAGGCGCTACGTAGCATGCTGAGCAGCGCGCGGCAATGCCTTGTAACCTCTCACGTAAACCCCGACGGCGACGCCGTAGGCGCCTCGCTGGCGTGGTGGAGCTACTTAAAGGCCGCGTATCCGGCAATGGAAGCCCGCGTAGCGTTTCCCAACAGGTACCCGGAGTTCTTGGGGTGGATAGAGGGCGCCGCTCAGGTAGCGGTATATACCGACGACAAGGAGAAAGAGGCCATACAGGATTACGTAAAGGGGTGCGACCTCATTTTTTGCCTCGACTTTAACGCCATCAACCGCTTGGACAGCTTGAGCGAAGCGCTGGCCGACCATAGCGCGCCCCGCGTGCTGATAGACCACCACCGGCAACCTGCCGACGAATTTGACCTCGTGTTTTCGGATATTTCCATGAGCTCCACCTCCGAATTTGTCTACCGGATAGTAAAGGCGCTGGACGGAAAAATGCTGCTGAGCAAGGGCGCTGCCGAGGCGCTGTACGCTGGGTTGATAACCGACACCGGCTCGTTTAGCTTTAGCGTCAACACGCCGGAAACGTTCCGCATGGCGGCTGACCTCATGGAGCTTGGCATAGACAAAAACGAAGTGGCCGGCAAAGTGTACGACAGCTACTCCGAAAAGCGAATGCGCCTGCTGGGCTACTGCCTGCAAAGCAAAATGCGGGTGTTCCCCAAGCACAGGGCGGCCTGCATTGCCCTTTCGCGGAGCGAGCTCGAGGAGTTTTGCTTTCAGCCCGGCGATACGGAGGGGTTTGTAAACTTCCCCCTCTCCATCAAAAAAGTGCGGCTGGCGGCGCTATTCATGGAATCCTCCGACAGGACACATATCCGCGTTTCCCTCCGCTCTAAGGGAAAAGACCTTTCGGTGAACGAGCTGGCGCAAAAATACTTCAACGGAGGGGGACACTTCAACGCATCCGGCGGAAAGTATTTCGACTCGCTGAAAAATTGCGAGGCCTATTTTGAAAAAATCTTGAAAGACGAATTTTGATGCCCTACAAGCTACCTGTTATACCCTGCATGGTAAGTAAAACCAAGGCGCGAGCGCATGGCGCACCATTCTTTTTTAGAACGCTGGGAGCATGGCAAAATAATTTTTTGCCCATATATCTCACGTTTTTTGTACTTTTGCAGGCGCAATGCGGCAGGCCGGAGCAGGCGCCATACGCGCCGGCGGTATCGCGCGACAGGCAGCGGCTACAGGAGGTGAACAAATACTTGAGCGAAAAGGAGCAGGATGTGCTGCAATCCTACGTCCGCCGCCAGCAGCTGGACATGAAGCAAAGCCAGCTCGGCTACTTTTACCAGCTGGTAACGGAGGGTAGGGGGGCGAAAATTTCGGTAGACGATGTCGCGCACCTGCACGGCGCCATCTTTTTGCTCGACGGCACGCCCTGCTACACCTACAGCGAGCAGCAGCCGCTGGAGGTAAAGGTGGGCAGCTTTTCCGGCATTACGGGTTTAAACACAGCGCTGCTGGGCGTGAGGCAGGGAGCGCATCTGCGGCTTGTCTTTCCGGCATACCTGGCCTTTGGGCTTTTGGGCGACGGCCATAAAATACCGCCCCGAAGCCCGCTGGTTTGCGACCTGTGGGTGGGAGCGGTAGTGAAAAAAAAGTAGCCCGAAAATGCTGAACGCCGATTATGCCGATTATTTTGACATTCCTTTGCGCTATGAACTTGAGCAACGCTACCACATACCGGGCTTGTAACCGGGCTTGCCATCCGACCCGCGCCGGCTTCGGGCGCTGGCTGGCCGTAGCCGGGTTTGCCGCCTGCCTTTTGCAGCATCCGCCGGGCGCAGCGGCGCAAACCTACACCCCCCTGAGCAGCGATATCCGCTACTGTATTTATGCCTTGGGCGCGGGGAATGTAAAAATCGGCAAAGGCTGCTACGTAAAGCTCGCCGTGAGCGCAGCAGCGCAGCAGGGAGGCAAGGTCTTTGGGCGCACCTGCTGGCTGCCGATAGGCGACGACCCCGCGAAAAATTCGCTCGAATCGTGCCTCCTGACCTTTTCGCGAGGCGACAGCGTGGGGTTTATAATGCCGGCAAAAATATTTTCGTCGAGCTTTATCAGCCACCCTAAGCTAAAGGGCGTAGCGGGCAACGACCCGCTGCACGTGCGCATGCGCGTGCTGCGCGTAGTGGAGCCGGATGTTGTGCTGGACGATGGCTACGAAAAGTTCTGCGCCGACTATGTGGCCTACGAAACCCGCCTGGCCAACCTCTACCTGCGGCAACATGCCGGCTTTAGTAAGACAGGCGATATCTGGAAAAAGCGCACAAAACCGGGCAACGGCAAAAAACCGCAAAAGTTTGGCGACGTAATGCACATTGCCTACGAAGGCTATTTTCTTAACGGCACAAAGTTCGACTCCAGCGGAAAGGACGGGCAGCCGTTTCGCTACGTGCGGGGGCAGCAGTGGCAGCTGCTGGCGGGGCTGGTGACGGCGCTGGCCACCATGAGCGAAGGCGAAAACGCTACCTTCCTCCTGCCTTCAGCGCTGGCCTTCGGCGCAAAAGGGCTTGCCGACATTGTGCCGCCATTCACGCCGGTAGTGTACGAAATAGTAGTGCAAAAAGTAGCAAATGCAAACAGTAAATAAATAAAAAATAAATTGTCAAATTCTATCTTATACGGCTTGTTGGGCCTCCTGCTGATGCTTGCCCTTACCCCCTCGTGCAAAGACGACGATACGGAGGACAAGCAGCGAAAGGATATTGAGCGATACATCACCAGCTCCCTGCGGGCGGAAATCGACGAAAAAGACGGCGTGTACTACGTGCCGGTTACCGTTGACTCAAGCCCCGACCGAGTTGCGGTAGAGGTGGGCAACCTCGTGACGCTGGCCTACGAGGCAAGAACGCTGAGCGGCGCGCTTTTTGCCGCAAGCGACGACGCAGACTCTACCGCCATCAAAGCTGGACTGGAACCCTTACCGGCAATCGACCTGGAGGTGGGTACCGGTAAGCTGATAGCCGGTTTGGACAGGGGCTTGCTGCGCATGGCGCAGGGCGAACAAGCGCTGCTGATATTCCCATTTTCGCTGGGATACGGCAAAGAGTATGTTGGCTTGGTGCCTTCGCAATCGGCGCTGATATTTAATGTGCTTGTTGTGGAAGTGAAAAAATAACAGAATATAGAATTATAGAATGTAGAATGTAGAATGTAGAATGTAGAATGTAGAATGTAGAATGCGGAATGCAAAATGCAAAATGCAAAATGCAAAATGCAAAATGCGGAATGCGGAATGTATAATTCAAAATTCAGAAATCAAAATTTATTTATGAGAAAATTTTTTGTGTTGGCAGCAATGGCTGCGCTTGTATTGTTGGCTTCGCGCTGTGCAAAGAATCCCTCCGAGTCGTGGCAAGACGCCGAGCTGCAGCTGATAAAATCCACCGTTAAGGTGCATTTTCCCAATGCCCGTCTAATAAAAGACGATAGCTCCCTGTGGGTACTTGCGCATGCTAAAAGTACGTCGGGAAACCTCAGAGCGCCGCAGGAGGATGGCTACGTGGAGTTTGCCTACTGCGGGCGGCTGCTCCCCATTTCGCGAAGCGTGGTTTACCAAACTACCGATTCGCTGGAAGCCCGTCGGCTGGGCACTTACGCCGCTACAACGCACTACGCCCCCATATTTGCCTACTACCACGTCGACTACATGCAGACAGCCCTGCATGATGCGCTGAAGGAAATGCACGAGGGCGACACCCTCACCGTGCTGTCGGCGTCGTGGCACGCCTTTGGCTCGACAGGAACAACGGGCGTGGCGGCAAATACGCCGGTTATTTTTACCCTCACCCTCAACGAAGCTGTGGCAAACGCCGACTCTGCCGCCGCGCGCGAGCTGCGCATGGTGGAGACCTACGTAGCTACCTACAACGCCGCAGCCCTTGACGCAAATGCGCCGACGTTTGCGCCGGCCAAAGATTCTACGGGGACGCCGCTGGAGGGCATTTACGTGTGCTACATAGACACCGTGCCCCGAAACGATAGCACGCCATACGCCCAAACGGGCGATGCGCTAAACCTGAAGTACTCCGGATACTTCCTTCGGGATGGCTTTTTGCTGGATTCCAACATTGGCACGGATGTCTACGAGGCGGGCTGGAGCGTTGACACCGCCTCCAGCACGTCCACCTACCAGACCTACTATTCGCACACTTTTTCGAAAGCTTTGCTGGCCACCTCTTCCGTAAAAGCCTTTGACGTGGCGCTGCTCAACATTGCCGTAGGCAGCAGGGTCGCGGTAGCGTTCACCTCGAGCTACGGCTATGGCTCCTCCGGCACCACTACGAGCACTACCCGACCCATATACCCCTACACGCCGCTGCGCTTTTACATCTCCTTTGTGAGCATACCGTAAGGCCTGTCTGAACTCGGATTTTTTTTGATTTGAATGAGTGCGATGCACAGCGAGACGCACGGCGTACGCCTCGCTGTGCATTGCGCCTCAGCGCCATTTTCGTCTTGAGACGCACGCCGTGCGTCTCTACAGCGCCATTTCGCCGCTATTTCGTCGAGACCATTCTTCACCAAAACGCACGCTTCGCGCCATTAACCATTAACCATTAACCATTAACCATTAACCATTAAAATCGCAGGTAGAAATCTTTGGTGAGCGCCTTGTACTCGCTGGTGTAGGAGTTTGGTGGGGCGTCTTCTATGTAGAGATTTTGCTCGTCGAGCGGCTGTTTTTTGCGCGATAGCTCCATCAGCAGCCGCTTTACGGGCTTTCCCCTTTTGGTAGACACGTTGAGCTTGCGCGCGCAGTAGAGGCCGGCGCTGGCGGCAAGCGCAATGAATACGCAGCCCTCTACGTAGGGGAGCACCACCGCCAGCCGGCCGTGCTCGGCGAGCAGGCGCAGGCTGCCGCCTATCAAGCCTTCGTGCGTGAGCTCGTTGGCGTGCCGCGCGGCGTTGCGCTTTTCGTTGGGCGAGAGCAGCGATTGCTTGAAGTAGGGCGGGTTGGAGACAATCAGGTCGTAGCGGACAGGGGAGCGCTGCGCCAGCTCGTTGAAGCTGCCGTGAAAAAGCCGCAGGCGGCTCTCCCAGCCGCTGTCAACGGCGTTCTGCATGGCCTGCCGGTACGCCATCTCCTCCACCTCCACCGCGTCTACCTGCGCAAGGGGGGCGCGCTGCGCAAGCATGATGGCGATAAGCCCCGTGCCGCACCCCACGTCGAGCAGCCGCTGCGCCTGCCCGCCATCGACGTTGACCCATGCCCCCAGCAGCACCCCGTCGGTGCCCACCTTCATGGTGCAGCAGCTTTGCCGGATGGTAAACTGCTTGAACTGAAAATAATCGCGTGGCATAGCGTAATTTTAGCGTTTGGAAGCGAAAAAGCCATCTGCTGCGGCTTATTCACCATACAAAATTACCAAAAAAAAAAATTACCACGTGATTTTTTTTTGTATATTTGCCGCACCAATTTTTGCGTAAAGACATGGATGCCTCCTGTAATTTTTATCAAAAAATAGCGCCTGCAAGCGCTACGGCGGATTTCCTCCGGCAGCTTGCCTGTGCCGGCCAGCGCGATTGCGCGGGCATGCCGCACCATAGCATAATGCTGCGCACCCGCGAGCATGAACGGACAGGCGTATGCTACCAGCCACACACGCTTTGCGCCATGCTGCATTTTGCATTCCCGCAGGGCGCGTTTCGCGCCATTCTGCATTTTACATTCTGCATTCCCGCAGGGCGTGCGCCATTCTGCATTTTACATTTTACATTTTGCATTCCCGCAGGGCGTGCACACACACACACACACACACACACACACACACACACACACACACACACACACACACACACACACACACACACACACACA
>JAIROF010000193.1 GCA_031257655.1 Prevotellaceae bacterium
TCTCGCGACAAAATGGCGCTATGCGCAATGCACAGTGAGACGCACGCCGTGCGTCTCTACAGCGCTATGCGTCGCACCCATGCGCCATCAATCATAGCAATCATTCAAATCAAAAAAAATCAGCGTCCAGACAGCTATATGCGCTGAGTATAAAAGCTCTCCGATGGCGGTTATAATCCAACACAAAGTTTGGCCACCAATCAGGGAGCAATCGCAAAAGTACTACAAAATGTTATATCCGCCAAAGCTTCTTCGCCGGATTTGCGAAAACAGTTCAGGTCAATGGCACGCAGTATGAAAAAAAGAGGACGAGGTTTATAGCGGATTTTTATTTTTATATTACGCTCTATATCAGCAAAATGGCTTAAAGAAGAAGATATGATTGCGATGACGATCCAAAAGTAGCAACAGATTACTCCAAAATATTTAGTCAAATTGCTGTATATCTGCAATTTAATAAAGCAAAATCCGCCAAAATGCAATTTGCTCATTTTCAACAATTTAACATTTTGTGTTTGGCTTTGCTTAATGACCGACTAATTCTTAATTCTTAATTCCTAATTCTTAATTCACAACTTATGGCGGTGCAAAAAAAAATAATCCAAAACATCCACCGCTCCGCCGGGAGTGATTTTTTTGCTAACTTTACGCCGTATTCACTTACTTACTTATTCACTTTAATAAAAACGAGCAAAAATGAAGAAGCTGCTATTTATTTTACCCATGTGCGTAGCGATTGGCTGCACCTCCGTTCAGCGGAGTGAGAGGGTGGAGACCTTCTGCAATCCGATGAACTTGAGCTACCGCTACTGCTTAGACGAGCCCTCGCGGCGCGAGGCGGCCGATCCGTCGATGGTAACCTTTAAGGGAGAATACTACCTGTTTCTCTCCAAATCTGGGGGTTACTTCCACTCCACCGACCTCATCCGGTGGGACTTGATCGTTCCCGACGAGCTGCCGATTGAATCCTATGCGCCAACCGCCGTCGTCATCAACGACGAGCTGTACTTCCATACATCCGGCGACAGGCGCGTGTTCAAGACCAGCGACCCCAAATCGGGCAAGTGGCAGCTGGTGGCGGAAATTCCCATCAACCAGTGGGACCCGATGATTTTTTGCGACGACGACGGCCGCATCTACTACTACTGGGGCTGCTCGAACGAACACCCTATCATGGGGGTTGAGCTCGACCGCAGCACGTTTCAGCCCATCGGCGATCCGGTAGCGTGCATCTTACACCGCACGGAGGAGCACGGCTGGGAGCGACTCGGCGACTACAACGAGGGTTCGCAGGGCGAGCAGGGCGAAAAAAAGGCCTTCAACGAAGGGGCGTGGATGAACCGGTACAACGGCCGGTATTACCTGCAGTACGCTACCCCCGGCACCGAGTTCAAGAGCTACGCCGACGGGGTTTACGTTTCGGAGCAGCCGCTGGGGCCATTCCGCCCGGCTAAGGTCAACCCCTTTGCCTGCAAGCCGGAGGGCTTTGCCAACGGCGCCGGACACGGCAGCACCTTTCAGGACATACACGGCAACTACTGGCACATCGGCACGGTTACCATATCGGAAAAGCACATGTTTGAGCGTCGGCTGGCGCTTTTCCCCGTGTTTTTCGACGGCGACGGCGAAATGTCGGCCCTCACTGCCTTTGGCGACTATCCCATCGTGATGCCGTCCGGCAAGGTCGACGATGCGCAGCGCCTGCTCATGGGGTGGATGCTGCTGTCGCACCGCAAGCCCACCGAGGCGTCGTCGTCGCTGGAGGGCTTCGACGCCCGGCAAGCCGTTGACGAAAATATCCGCACGTACTGGAGCGCCGCTACGGGCAACCGCGGGGAATACCTTTCGGTGGATATGGGCGAAAAATGCACGGTGCACGCCGTTCAGGTAAACTTTGCCGACCACCACAGCACCACGCTGGGGCGGCACGACAGCCTGCGGCGCCGATACCTGCTCGAATGCTCGGACAACGGCGAGGCTTGGCGCACCCTGGTCGACAAGTCGACCGCCGAAGCCGACCTGTCGCACGACTACATTAGCTTTCCCCAGCCGGTAACGACCCGGTACGTGCGGCTGACGAATGCCGAAACGCTCCGGAGCTGCTTTTCGGTATCGGGGTTGCGCCTCTTTGGAAAATCCGGCCGCCCGGCTCCCGGCGCCGCCGAATCGCTCCGCGCCGAACGCCAGGCCGACCGGAGAACGGTAATCCTCCGCTGGAACGCTAACCCACACGCCACGGGCTTCAACATCCGCTTCGGAGCGCAGCCGGACAAGCTGTACCGAAGCTACATGGTGTACGACAGCAGCAGCGTAGCCATAAGAAGCCTTAGCGTGCATGAGCCGTACTACTTCGCAGTCGATGCGTTCAACGAGGGTGGCGTCACCAAAGGCACGGCAACGGTAAAAATCGAGTAGCGCCGGCGCGCAGCGCAGCATAGCGCAATTTTCGGCGGCTACCGGCGGCTATCGGCGATTTCCATCAGGGCTTTCACCCAGGTACGGCTGCTGTTGAGGCATGGCGCAACGTCGAGCGTTTCGCCGCCGTGCTCGATGAAGCGCTTGCGACCTTCGTAAGCCAGGTCGTAAGCAGTTTCGAGGCAATCTGCGGTCATGCCGGGCGAAAGCAGGAGGAGGCGCTTGCACCCCCGCGCTGCCAGCTGCGCCAGCACATCGTTGATGAAGGGGGCAAGCCACTCGTGGGGCGACATGTAGGACTGGTAGGCGGTGCTGTAGCGGGTTTCGTCGAGCTGCAGCTGCTCCGCCAGCAGGCGTGAGGTGGTTTCGCAGGCGGTGGCGTAGCAGCGGGGCGTGCCTTCGACGCGGGCAATATGGGTGATGGGGAGCGAATGGTAGGAAAACACAACGTGGTCGTAAGCGGCAACGTCGTAGCCCTGGAGCGTGTCCGCCAGGGCGCGAATGTACAGCGGGTGGCCGTAAAAGCTTTCTACGACGCATATCTCCGGCAAGGCGCTCCAGGCTACGATTTTTTCGTAAAACTTTGCCACAATGGAGCCGCTTGTGGCTTCGGCGTACTGCGGGAACAGGGGTATAAGCGTCAGCCTGTCGAAGCCCTCCCGCCGGATGGCGCGGAGCACCCCAGCGAGGGAGGGGCGGCTGTGCTGCATGGCAACAAAGGCCCGAGTTCCCTGCGGCAGCTGCTCGTTGAGCGCCCGCTCCAGCGCTTGCGCGTGGTGCAGCAGCGTAGGGACGCCGCTCGAAAAGAAATCCCTGTAGCGCTTCGCCGATTTGCCCAGCCGAAAGGGAATGATAATGCCGTTGACTAAGAGCGTCCGCGCCAAAAACGGTAAGGTGACTACCCGCCTGTCGTTCAAGTAGCGAAACAAAAACTTCGCCACCGCGCAGCGCGAGGCATTCTTAGGAGAGCCAACGTTTACAAGAAGTATAGCAGATGACATTTTTAAGCTTCAACGATGCAACAAGTCAAGATTCTTTTGCCGATTTTTTCCTGTCGAGCAAAAACATTTTGCGCAAAAAAGCCTTGAAGAATTTATGCTGCCCCAGCAGCGACCCCACCACTATCAGCAAAACCTGATAGGCCGGCAAAATAATCAGCACCTCGGCAACGATGCGCAGAAGCAGCGACGTTTCGGAGCCTATGCCAAAGAGCGGCAAAAGTAGCTTTTTTACGCCTAACGTACAAAACCCGGTCAGCCCAAAGGCAACAAAAACAACCGCCAGCTGACGGTTGGAACGCACGCCCCACCGCTGCTTAAACCGCTCAAAGTAGCTCATTCTTTTTTTAATGGTTAATGGTTAATGGTTAATGGTTAATGGCGCGATGCAACGATGCTATTCAACTTTTGCAACTTGCCCAACTTGTTGATTGTTAACATTTTACAATAAGTGCATTTTTGTAAAGCAAAAAAAATCGGCGTTTTTGTGCTATACTCCGCTCGAATGGTTAATGGTTAATGGTTAATGGCGCGATGCAACGATGCTATTCAACTTTTGCAACTCGTTCAACTTGTTAATTATCAATATTTTACAGCAACTGTGTTTTTGTAAAGCAAAAATCGGCTAATTCTTTTTTTGGTAGTGTCCATGATCTATTGATATGAACTTTAATTGGCAAATGATCAAATAGGTATCAACTTTACCAAAATATTGCAAATGCTTGACAATCAACAAAATGTGTTTTTATGTTAATAGAATAAGGACATCATCCAAAAAAAGAATTAGCCAAATTTTCGCAGATTTTGCTTGCGCCCAAAGAACCTCATTTACTCACTCGTGCTTATTTTTGGTGTTCGT
>JAIROF010000203.1 GCA_031257655.1 Prevotellaceae bacterium
TAAAATTCAACATTATTGTATTCCCGACATTATTTTCGCGACAGTAATGTTTTGTGCTATGTTTTTCATATATGACTATATATCAACAACAAAATGTCCATCAGGTCAGGAGTTCTGAATATCGGGCATATTTCCTAAATTGGAGTGTAATTGTCTCATTTGAGGCTAAAAGATAATAAATAAAATGGTTACCAACTGTAGCCGTATCGCGCCCCCCCCCCCGTTTCGCCGATTTCTCGGCCGCGCTTGCCTGCTTTTCAAAATCCTTATTGCTCAGCAGGTTACATTTGCTCCGAAATAAATTTAACCTTCTACCGTTATTTGTGTAGGTATCGCTACCGCTTGCACGTCACGATTTTGCGCAGAGGCGCTCTATCCCGACCCGCTTCGCGCGCTGCGGTGGCGGCGGGCGAAGCGAAGCCATCCGGCCGATGCCGATGCGCACAGCAAGACCGCGCAGAAGCAGGCGGCGACTCCCATACAGGCGCCCGACAGGGACAAACCCAATTTAAATATAGCTATTCAAATGAAAGGAAGTACAGTACCGATACTATTCGGATTAATGCTTGCTCACGCCGCCGCTTTTGCGCAGGGGAAGACGTTTACCGTCAGCGGAAACGTCCGGGACGGCGACGACGGCGAGGACTTAATCGGCGTTTCCATCGCCGTCATGCAGGCGGGGAGCCGGGGTGCGGCAACCAACGCCTACGGATTTTACTCCATCAGCTTGCCCGAAGGAAAATACACCCTGCGGTTTTCGTACATCGGCTATGCCGCCCGGGAGGTTGCCGTCGACTTGGCGGCGGACAGCCGGCTGGATGTTGCGCTGAAAGCCGAGGCAAAGCAGCTGGAGGAGGTCGTTGTCAGCGCGCGGAGCCGAAAGGCCAACGTGAGCAGCCCCGAAATGGGCGTTGACCGGATTTCGGTGGCCACCGTAAAGAAAATCCCCGTGCTGATGGGCGAAGGTGATTTACGGGCACATCACCACCGATACCATGCAGCACGCGGTAACGGTTTCCCGTTCGTTGGGCTACTTTGAGAACGCCCGTCCCGAGGGCGTCAGCCATGCCGCCGTCACCATCGCTACGGACGACACGACGTTTGCGCTGTCGGAAAGCGCCACCGAAAAGGGCGTTTACCTCACCGCCCCCGGCGTGTTTGGGGTAGAGGGCAAAACCTACACCCTGCGGGTTGCCGTCGCGCTCAACGGCGCAGCGGGCGAGTACGAGGCCAGCTCGCTGCTGCCCCACGCCATTCGCATGGATTCCGTCGCGTTGCAGCCCTCGCCGCTCGCGAGCTACCTGGTAGACGTGCTGCTGTACGGACGGCTGCCCGAAAGCGAGCGCTGCTACCTCAACGTGCAGGCTTTCAAGAACGGCGTTGCCATCAACGGAAAGCTGGCCGATTTCAGCATTATCGCCGGCGAACATGCGGAGAGCCGGGAGGTAAACGGCAAACCGTGCCTCTCCCTGTTCATGAAAAGCGACAACAGCGTGCTCCTGTCGCAGGGCGGCGGCTTCACCCCGATAGCGGAGGGCGATTCGGTGCGCATTCGGGTCAGCGCCATCACCCGCGAATATGCCGAGTACGTGCACAACGCCCAAAAGGAGCTGCGGGCTACCATCCCCATATTCAACGGGCCGCCGGCAAATGCCAAATCCAACATCAAGGCGGGTGGCGCTGCTGCGAACAACGGCGCATCGGCTTGCGGATTCTTTACGGCGTACTCCTCGCGCAGCAAGGAAGTATTATTTACCCGGACGAGCTGGTAAATATGCGATTTGTTTTTTTAGCGCACCAGATGGCGCAGATTTTTACACAAAACCATGCCGAGCGCAGCATATCTTTCCGCTGTAAAAAACTTTTTTCATCCCGTGCGCTTGTAAATCCGGGATTTTCATCTAATTTTGAAGCTTGGCAATTGGAGGAGTAAAGAGCTGTTCATATTTGCCGCTGCATTGACCAGCCGGAGCCTTTACTCGCCTGATTGCCGGCTATTCACATCAGCATACATTTTTAGTTGCCTCCTAAGAAATAAAGCTATTATGAACATTTTTGATGTTGTCTTTGCGCTGCTGTTTTGCGGCGCCGTATACTCCGGCGCTAAGCGAGGGCTTATTATGCAAGCTACAGCGCTGCTGTCCATCCTGCTTGGCGTGTATATCGCCGTCAAGTTTTCGGGCATGTTGGCCAGCTGGATTACAGGATTTGGCGTAGGGACGCAGGCCGTTTTCATAGCTTCGTTTGCGCTCACGTTCGTTGGGATACTCATCCTTTCCCGCCTGCTGGGGCATCTTGGGCAAAAAATAGTGCAGCTGGCGCTGCTGGGGTGGCTCAACCGCCTGCTGGGGGTCGTCTTTTCGCTGGCCAAAATGGCGCTTGTCATCAGCATTACGCTACTCATCGTCAACACGGTAGACCGGGAGCTGCACTTTATGCCGCGCGAGCAGGTAGAAAAATCCAAGCTCTACACGCCTATATCGAGGCTTGCGCCTTTGCTACTCCCGCATCTCGATTTCGGCAAGGTCAAATCCACCTTCCATGAGCTGGACAGGCGCATGGATAAAACAATGGAAGAGTTCAGGTAGGGCGCCATGGCATTGCTGCTTTGCATAGAGAGCTCGGCGGAGGTGTGCTCCGTGGCGTTGGCGCGCAGCGGAGAGGTGCTTGCGCTCAAAGAGAGCGCCCCCGATCGCGACCACGCCCGCCTGCTGGCGCCTTTTATCCGCAGCGCGCTTGATGAGGCCGGCGTCGCGCCGCAGCAGCTCGACGCAGTGGCGGTGAGCGAGGGACCCGGCTCGTACACCAGCTTGCGCATAGGCGCGAGCACCGCCAAAGGGCTGTGCTACGGCACGGGCAAACCGCTCATTGCGGTGGGCAGCCTCCACGCCCTGACGGCGCTGGCGCTGGAGAAGGCGCCGCTGCTACCCGGCGACCTGCTGTGCCCCATGCTCGACGCGCGGCGCATGGAGGTTTACGCGGCGCTGTTCGACGCCAACGGCGCACAGCAAACGGAGGTCACAGCTCGGGTGCTAAGCGAAGGCTGCTTTGCCGAAGAGCTTAGCGCGCGGCGCATCGTGTTTTTTGGCAGCGGAGCCGGAAAGTGCCGGCAGGTGGTGCAGCACTCCAACGCCATATTTATCGAGGTGCAGACGTCGGCGCGCGGCATGGCGAGGCTCGCGGAGCGGCGCTTTGGCGAAAAATGCTTTGCTGATGTGGCCTACTTTGAGCCATTTTACCTGAAAGATTTTGTAGCCATCAAATCGACAAAAAAGCTGCTGTAGGGCGTATACCAAAGAAAAAAGCGTAGCAAAAAGCTACGCTTTTTCTTTTGAAATGCTATGCCGCTGAGCTTACGCTACTTTGCTGCTTCAGCAGCAGCAGCGCTGTCTTTCTTGCAGCTTTCGCCTTCACCTTTCTTGCAAGACTTTCCTTCGCCTTTCTTGCAGCATTTTTCTTCGCCCTTCTTGCAGCATCCCTTTGCGCGCTTGATAGACGTGGCTGCAACGTAGTACTTATCAACAACAAACGCCGCATGGCAAACGCTGTCTACGCCAAATTCACCCGCACCAGCCTCTTTTACGCTACCGGTAACCTCAACAAGCTTGCCGCATACCGAAGGGCATACTTTGACCGTATCTACCGCTTGCACAACGATGTACTTGGTAGAATCGGCGCCAAAAACGGCAACACGACCGGCCTCGTGGTTCGCTACAACAGCCTTGCCTACAAAGGTTACCTCTTTGCCTGCATACGGTGCAGGGTTGGCAATAAGCTTATCAACGTCCGCAACGTCTTTTTTAGCGCCACAGCAGGCAGCAGTAAGCGCTACCATGGAGAAGAATAGTATTTTTTTCATTTTTTTATGCATTATTTTTTTTGTGTTTTTTTTGCGAGGATAAAGGTATTAAATCTTACCGTTCAAATGACACGCAACGCGGAGATTTAATATAATTTAACCGGATTGCATTATCGTAAAAATGAATAGATTACCCGATTAGCAATCCGATGATGCAGAAAAGCGCAAAAACAATTCCCGCAAATCCATTCACCACCGCGAATGCTACGTTTACTTTGCTTATATCTTTTACGCTCAATATTTTATGCTGATACGCGAGGCATCCTGCGAATAAAAGAGCGCCTATCCGGTAAAAGATGTTGTTCATTACGTAAAAACCTATGGCCAAGAGGAGGGCGCAGCAAAGCAGGTGTGCGGCTGCCGACAGCCAGAGCGCCGTTTTCCGGCCCAGCGCCGCCGGAATGGAGTGCAAGCGCTGCTGCCGGTCGAACGCTTCGTCCGGCAGCGCGTAAAGGATGTCAAAGCCGCCGCTCCACAGCAGCACCAGCGCCGACAACAGCATGGGGGGCGCGGCAAACGATCCGCTAACGGCAACGTATGCGCCAATGGGGGCAACGGACAAGCCCAGCCCAAGAGCGAAGTGGCATAAGGCCGTGAAGCGCTTGGTGTAGCTGTAGCCCAGCACCAGCGCCAGCGCCACCGGCGACAGCGCCAGGCAAAGCCGGTTGATGAAAAAGGTGGTGGCCACGAACAGCAGCGCGTTGGCCATGCAAAACAGCAGCGCATGCCCCGGCAAAACAGCGCCGCGCGGGATTTCGCGCAACGCGGTGCGGGGATTTGCCGCGTCGAACCGCCTGTCGATGTAGCGGTTAAAGCTCATGGCCGCGTTGCGCGCAAAAAACATGCACAGCACAACCAGCAGCAGCACCTCCCAACGAAATGCCTCCACCTGCCGCTGCGCCAGGAAATACCCCACAAGCGCAAAGGGCATGGCAAAAATGGTGTGGCTAATCTTGACGAGCGAGGCAAATTTTTTTACGCAGGACATTTTTTTACGCAGGGATTTTTTTATGCAGGAGATTTTTTCAACTCAATTTTCGTACGCTTGCTCGCGGGAGCATCTCACAGGGGCTGCTCTTGATTGCTGCGGCTACCACTCCCGCCATTGGTAGCGTAGTCGGAGGGCGGGCAAACCCCGCCCCTACACGCTACTTTCAACTTTCAATTCTCAATTCTCAATTCTCAATTCTCAATTCTCAATTCTCCTCAGCTGTGCTCCGAAATCTTTTTCAAAGGCGGTTACCAGCTTCTCCATGATGCGCTCTATTTCCTGGTCTGTGAGCGTGCGCTCGCTGTCTTGCAGGGTGAACGAGAGGGCGTATGATTTTTTTCCTTCGGGCAGCTTGCTGCCCTCGTAAACGTCGAACAGGCCAACGCTTTGGAGCAGCTTTTTTTCTGTTTTGTGCGCCGCTTCGCGCAGCTGGGCAAAAGTTACGCTCGCGTCCAGCAGCAGCGCCAAGTCGCGATTTACCGCAGGGTATTTGGGCAGCTCGGCGTAGGCGATTTTTTGTCGGGCGGCAAAGCTGAGCAGCGCCGGCCAGCGTATTTCGGCAAAGTAAACGTCTTGCTTAACGTCGAATGCGCTGCGCAGCTTTTTGCTCACGGCGCCCATCCACAGGAGGTCTTTTCCGCCCAGCTTGTACGCCGCGCCGTCGGAAAAGATATCGGCGGGCAGCGCGGCGCTTTGCAGCGCGCGGAGGTCGACGCCAAAGCGCTGCAGCAGCTGCTCAACGTGCTTCTTGAGCGTGAAGAAGCTGCTCATCGCCTGCGGCGCATTCCAATTTTTCTTGTGCTGCGCACCCGTTACAAAGAGGCTCAGGCGCAGCTCTTCGCCAAAGCGCTCGGTTACGCTCCCGTGTGGCGCTTGCCGGCAGTACGTGTTGCCAAACTCGTAGAGCTTTAAGTCCGGCTGGCGGCGGTTGATGTTGTAGGCAATGGCCTCCAACCCCCCAAACAGCAGAGTTTGCCGCATGGCGTTCAGCTCTACGCTGTTGGGGTTTTGCAGCAGCACCAGCTTTTCTTTTGGGTACGAGCGCAGCTCGTCGTAGCGCTTGGCGCTGGTAAGCGACAGGCACATTATTTCGTTGAAGCCCTGCCCGGACAGCAGGCTGGCTGCCGCGTTGACCATTTGCTCGTTGTCCGGCCTGGCGGTGTGGTTCAGCGAGGCGCGCACGTGCTGGGGAATTTCTACGTTGTTGTAGCCGTAAATGCGCAAGATTTCTTCCACCACATCGCAGGGGCGGGCAACGTCGATGCGGTAGGTGGGCACGCTGACGGTGAGGTTGTCGCCATCTTCGCGCGTAACGTCGATCTCCAGCGCGGCGAGGATTTTTTTGATGACGCTGCTGTCGATAGCTTTTCCTATGCCGGTGCAGACGCCGCTAAGCGTTAGCGCAACGCTTTTTCGTTCCGCCACCTTCGGGTAGACGTCCACCACCTCCGACGAGATGCTGCCGCCGCCCAGCTCTTTGATGAGCATGGCCGCGCGCTTGAGCGCCGCAGGGGGGATGCTGGGGTCGGCGCCGCGCTCGTAGCGAAACGAAGCGTCGGTGCTGAGCGCATGGCGCTTGGCGGTTTTGCGCACCCACACGGGGTTGAAGCAGGCGCTTTCGAGGAAAATATTTTTTGTTGCCTCCGTAACGCCCGATTCCGCTCCGCCAAAAACGCCGGCAATGCACAGGGGCTTTTCGGCGCTGCATATCATGAGGTCTTGCGCCGAGAGCTTGCGCTCAACGCCGTCCAGCGTTTTAAAGGGGGTGCCATCGGGGCATGTTCGCACCACAACGGTTTTGCCGGCGATTTTGTCGGCGTCAAAGGCGTGCAGGGGCTGCCCCAGCTCGTGCAGCACGTAGTTGGTTACGTCCACCACGCTGTTGATGGGGCGCAGCCCTATGGCGGCGAGGCGCTTTTGCAGCCACGCGGGCGAGGCCTGCACCGCTACCCCCGATATGGTGACGCCGCAGTAGCGCAGGCAGGCCTCCGTATTTTCGACCTTCACGCGGTAGGCGTTTGAGGCGTCATCTACCCTAAAGCGTTCGACCGACGGGGGGGAGAAGCGCCGTAGCTTTTCGGGGCAGTGCACCGACAGGTAGGCCGCCAGGTCGCGGGCAACGCCCACGTGCGAAGCGGCGTCGATGCGGTTGGGCGTAAGCCCGATTTCAAAAACAAGCTCGCTCTCCAGCCCAAGAACGTCGGCTAAGGGCTGCCCGACCTGGGCGTCGGCGGCGAGCACCATGATGCCGGCGTGGGAGGTTCCAATCCCCAGCTCGTCTTCGGCGCAAATCATGCCGCTGCTCTCCACGCCGCGCAGCTTCGATTTTTTGATTTTGATTTCGTCGCCGTTGGCAAAGAAGAGGGTTGTCCCGATGGTTGCCACCGGCACCTTTTGCCCTGCCGCCACGTTGGGAGCGCCGCACACAATTTGCAGCGGCTGCTCTCCGCCAACGTCCACCGTGGTCACGCGCAGCTTATCGGCGTCGGGGTGCTGCTCGCAGGTGAGCACCTGCCCCACCGTTACGCCGCGCAGCCCGCCCTTAACGCGCTCCACCACCTCCACGCTCTCCACCTCAAGCCCAATGGAGGTGAGGATGGCGCTTATTTCCTCCGCGCTCACGTCGGCGCAGAGGTAGTCTTTTAGCCAGCTATAGGATATTTTCATTGTCCGTATAATTTTTTTTTCGCTCATCACTTTGGGCTATGCAACAGCTCGCTTTCCGTTGCGCCGCAAAATTCGGCTACAAAAATACATTTTTTTTTACCTAAAGCAGCAGGTGTTAGCCGAAATTGTAAATGCGTTTTAGCGGAATTTGAGGATTGGGAGGTTTTGTATGCATTTGTGCGAAGTGTGGTAGCGATGTTGCCTGCGGGTAAACAAAAATAGGGTAACCATTTCGCCACCCAATTTTATAGGCAAAGGTAAAGTTGGGTGTTGATTTTAAGGGCGTGTCGGGGATTTGCCCCCTGTAGAATATGCCCATGCCGGGCGAACCCCAAAAAAAGACGCAAGCCTTACGCTTACGTCTTTCCTGTAGATGCTCATCCGTACAGCTGCCGCTTACGGAGGGGGGGCTACTTCAGCGCTTTCAGGAGCTCGGGCAGGAGCGAGGGAATGGCGTTTTCGGTTTGCGCGGTGTAGATGTTGCCCTCAACCACCGCTTTTTCGTCCGTTCCGATGCAGCCTTTTACGGCCGATTGGATGAACGGGTGCAAAGCCACCCGCTTTCCCATTCCGATGCCGAGGTTGTCGAACAGTAGCGCCGCCGCGCAGTGGCCGGCCAGCAGCTTGCCCTTGTCGTCGAACGCTTTGATGACCGCCAGCATATCCTGGTTGAACGGTTTGCCGGCGTTTTCCCCGAATTTGGGCATGGCGTCCCCGCAGGCGAAAACGAGCGCATCGTACTCGTCCTCCTTGCCTTTCAGGTTTGCCACCACATCGTCTGCCTGCAAGCTGACGCCCGAGTTGGTTCTTATCTGCGCAGCGTCGGCTACCGCAAACGTTTTGTACGGAATTTCATTCTCAAAGAATGCCTCCAGATACTGAAATAAGCCGGCCCCGTTTACAGGGTTTACGGCTAATACTGCAACCTTTTTTGCCATGTTTCTAAAATTTTAAATATTACGATTGTTGTTACCAGAAGTAAATTGATTACTTTTGTGCCGCAAAGGTACGATTAGTAATTCGGCCATGCAAGAGGTAACCCGTTGATAACGAAGTTACATAAAGGTAAGCAACGCTGATTTTTAGCGCAGTGAGGACGAAAAAAAAATGAAAAAATTTTTACACGAGGGGCCTTGCCCCATTCGGGATATTCTCAGCCGGCTTGGCGATAAGTGGTCGCTGCTGGTGCTGGTAGCGCTGAGCGCCAACGGAACGCTGCGCTTCGGCGAGCTTCAAAAAGCTATCGGCGACATTTCCCAGCGCATGTTGGCGGTAACCTTACGCTCCTTAGAGGCCGATGGCTTAGTGGTGAGGAAAATGTACCCCGAAGTGCCGCCCCGCGTCGAATACAACCTGAGCCAATCGGGGCATACGCTTTTGCCGCACCTCGACAACCTCGTCAAATGGGCGGTAGAAAATATGCAGGATATTGAAAGCGCGCGGCAAAGGTATGGCGATAAAGAAGCGCAGGGATAAACGCCCAAGTAAAAACATCCTTAATATCAAGCAGAGGCGCTATTTTTCTTTCTTTACTCAGCTTTTGCAAGCTGATTAACTTGTTAATTATTACAGCTTTACAGCAATTATGTTTTTATAAATCACTAAAAATCAGCGATTTTATTCACCAGCCACACAATTTTTCTTTGTTTACGCGTACCGTCCCGCAGTGTAGGGTGTTCAAAGCCAATCAATTTGCTTAAAACGTGTTTGTTAAGGATGATTAGCTGTCGAAATGCGAGCCGAAAAAGGATTTCGGGCAGGGTTTTTGGTCGCGGCTCAAATCCGCTGAAAATGTCATCGGCATGTAGGTGATGTCATAAATTGTATGATGCGGCAAGTATTGTGCTGATTATAAATCATTTGCACTAATGAGGTTAATGAGGTTGTTATTTCTATTATATCTCTCTGCTACTGAGGTTGTTTTGTTATTAAAATTAGGTATAAATTAGGTTTTTCACCCCCTACAATTTATGACACTACCAATTTATCATATTATCTCGCGTTTAAAATTATTCCTTTTTCTGGTAATATCATAAATTGTACAAAACAGTAAATATTATGCTGATTATAAATCATTTACATTAATGAGGTCAATGAGGTTGTTGTTTCTACTATATCTCCCTGATAATGAGGTTGTTTTGTTGTTGAAATTAGCTGTAACCGAGCGCAGCGAGCTCACGAACACCAAAAATAAGCACGAGTGAGTAAATTAGGTTTCAACCGAATTTACTCACTTGTTTATTTTTCGCATTACAAATGCTTATATTCACGGCTGCCGAATCACAAATTCGGCAGGACGGGAACGAATCGCAATTTTTCGACCGTGCGGCGCATTAGGTCGCGATTTGCGTAAATAAGCTTTTAAAATGCAAAATTTAAAACCTCTTTAAAATCAACACAAGCTAAACGAAATGCCATCCCAACAGAATGAAAAAAAAAAAATCAAAAATCACAGTAAAAAAATCATTTTTCACAGTCCATTTAACATTCAGATTGCTTACATTTGCCCCGACGAATTATTAGAATGCAGAATGTAAAATGTAAAATGCAAAATGGGTGATGATGGGTACTCGTAGGGGCAGGGGTTGCCCGCCCATACGCATGAAATATAGCATATAATTATAGCGATGCAGAATGCAGAATAAGGTATAGCGATGCAGAATGTAGAATGTAAAATACAAAATTTGGGGGCACCCGCAGAGGTGTTCACGCACGAGGCGCTAAATTTTGGCGCACACGCTATTCGTTTGCACGCACACAGTAGTACTCAAGCTGCTACGCGCCTCGCGCCATTCTGCATTCTGCATTCCCGCATGGGTACGCACACGCCTCGCGCCATTCTGCATTTTGCATTCTACATTTTGCATTCCCGCATGGGTGCGCATGGGTACGCACACGCCTCGCGCCATTCTGCATTTTGCATTCTACATTTTGCATTCCCGCATGGGTGCGCATGGGTACGCACGCGCCTCGCGCCATTCTGCATTTTGCATTCTACATTTTGCATTCCCGCATGGGTGCGCGCACACACACACACA
>JAIROF010000113.1 GCA_031257655.1 Prevotellaceae bacterium
TTTGTTCCTTTGTGGTTGGAAAAATACCACGAAGACACAAAGAACACAAGGTTTTCACAAGGAGAATTTTTATTACTTTTGTGATTTGCAATGAAATATGCTACCTGAGTAGTTACTAAAAACGAAATTGCTTTTTTGGAGCAGAAAGCCCATTGATTAAACAGCTCTCTTATTTTCAAACGTTTAATGGTTTCTTTCTTGTCAAGTATGCCGTCAAGATACAAGTCAATCACGTTAAAAACAGCGTCGTTGGCAACGGGGCCAGCTATCACATCGTAAGCTTTCCCTTTGTATGATAAAGTTCGATTTTGCACCACAAAATCAAGCCATTTTTCGTCTGCACTCCCAAATTTCAAAAGCGAACAGGCATCAAACAGCTCAATTTCATTTACTTCGTAAATGGTAACCGTGCGCTCGCCCCATTTTTTACGGCGCACAACATTTTCCGTAAACCGCTTGGCTTGCTCGCGGTTGGATGTAGCGTAAAAGCCTCTGCCAAAGTCCAACCCTCGCAAGCTGTCAAGCAGCTCGGGTTTGGGAACGCTAATATTGCTGCCGTGAAAAAGCTCCATAAAAATTTTTCCGTAAAAATACTGGCTTGCGCATGTTGCTGTCCCCCGCCCCTATACGCCAATTCTTAATTCCTAATTCTTAATTCCTAATTCACCGACGTGATGGCGGCCATGTTTATGATGTCGCGCACGGAGCATTCGTCGGGGAGGATGTGGACGGGCTTCTCCAGCCCCAGGATGAAGGGGCCGATGAGCTCGTAGCCGCTCAGCTCCTTTACGAAGAGCGGTACGATGTTGCCCGAGCTGAGGCAGGGGAAGACGAAGCAGTTGACTTCCGCATCGCGGAGCTTGTTGAAGGGGAATTTTTCCATGCGCAGCTTTCCGTTGAAGGCGTAGTTGGCCTGTAATTCGCCGTCTACCAGCATGTCGGGGTACTTGTTGTGGAGCATTTCTACGGCTCGGCTCACGCGCTTGGCGCTGCCCTCCTGCACTACGCCAAAGCTGGAGTAGGAGAGCAGGGCAATGTGGGGCGTGATGCCGAACTTTTTGACGGCCGCGTGCAGAAGCTCGGTGGTTTTTACGAGGGCGGTGGAGTCGGGCGACTTGATGGCGCAGTCGGCCAGGAATAGCGGCCCGCGCTTGGTCATGACGATGAACATGCCCGCCACGTGGTTTTCGTCCTCGTAGGCGCTGATAACCTGCCGCACGGTTTTGAACTTTTTTCCGTAGTCGCTGGAGAATGCGGTGAGCATGGCGTCGGCGTCGCCGGATTCGACCATCATCAGGCCAAACATGTCGTTGTTCTCCATTTTCTTGATGGCGTACTGGTAGGGCATTCCCTTTCGCTGGCGCTTTTTGAAGAGCAGCTGGGCGTAGAGCTCTCTGCGCTGCCGCTCTTCTTCGCCGTAGAACCGGATGATTTCTGCGCCGGTGAGGTCGAGGTTGTTGGCGGCGCACAGCTGGACAATTTTCTCCCGGCTACCCAGCAGCACGGGCAGCGCGAGCTTGTCGTTGAGGAGGTTTTGGGCGGCCTGCAGCACCTTGAGGCTTTCGCCGTTGGGGAATACGATGCGGCGGGGCTTTTCCTTTGCCTTAACGGTCATGTTGTTCATGAAGTCGCTGCTGTGCCCCATTCGCCGTTGCAGCTCAAAGGAGTAGGCGTCCCAGCTGTCGATGGTGCGCCGCGCCACGCCGGATTCGATGGCGGCTTTTGCCACGGCTACCGATACGCGGGAGATGAGGCGCGGGTCTGTCGGCTTGGGGATGAGGTAGTCGACGCCAAACGTGAGGCGGGTGTTTCCGTAGGCGGAGCTTACGCTTTCGGGCACCGGCTCCTTGGCCAGCGCGGCCAGCGCCTTTACGGCGGCAATCTTCATCTCCTCGTTGATGCACTTGGCGTGCACGTCGAGCGCACCGCGAAAGATGAACGGAAATCCCAGCACGTTGTTCACCTGGTTGGGGTAGTCGGAGCGCCCGGTGGCGAAGATGATGTCGGGGCGCGAGGCGGTGGCGTCTTCGTACGAAATTTCGGGGGTGGGGTTTGCCAGCGCAAACACGATGGGCTTTTGCGCCATGGAGCGCACCATGTCGCGGCTCAGGACGTTGCCTTTGGAGAGGCCGAGAAACACGTCGGCGCCGGCCATGGCCTCCGCGAGGGTGCTGATGCTGCGGGTGGTGGCAAACTCTTTTTTCATGGCGTTGAGGTCGGCTCGCCCGGTGGTCAGCACGCCCTTGCTGTCGAGCATCACCAAGTTGTCGCGCTTCACGCCGAGGGAAATGTAGAGCTTGGAGCAGGCAATGGCGGAGGCGCCCGCGCCGTTTACCACGACGCGAATTTCGCCCAGCTGCTTTCCGGCCACCTCCACCGCGTTGAGCAGCGCGGCGCTGGATATGATGGCGGTGCCGTGCTGGTCGTCGTGCATCACGGGGATGTCGAGCTCTTTCTTGAGCCGCTCCTCTATTTCGAAGCACTCCGGCGCTTTGATATCTTCGAGGTTGACGCCGCCAAAGGTGGGCGAAATGAGCTTAACCGTTTCCACGAACTTGTCGGGGTCTTTGGTAGCTATCTCGATGTCGAACACGTCTACGTCGGCAAATATTTTGAAGAGCAGCCCCTTGCCCTCCATCACCGGCTTGCCGGCAATGGCGCCGATGTCGCCCAGCCCGAGCACCGCCGTGCCGTTGGAGATAACGGCCACGAGGTTGCCTTTGATCGTATACTTGTAGGCATCGGCGGCGTTGTCGGCAATGGCGAGGCAGGGCTCGGCAACGCCCGGCGAGTACGCCAGCGACAGGTCTACCTGCGTGCTGTAGGGCTTGGTGGGAACGACTTCAATTTTTCCGGGGCGACCGTCGGCGTGGTAGCTCAGCGCTGCATTTTTTTTTATGTTACTCATTGCTTAAATTCGATTTTTTAAAACATTTTTCTAAGGTTAGGTGGCGTAAAGGTAGCTATTTTTTTTGAGCGCACGAAAATTTACGCGCCGCTGTGAAGCCTCCATGCGCCGGTGTGAAACCTCCGTACACCGCTGTGCAATACTAACACAGAGGGGCACGGAGGTTTCACAGAGGGGCACGGAGGGCTTACGCCGAAATCAAAACGCCGGATGGGTTGAATGTAGGGAATTGAAAATTTGGCTAATTCTTTTTTTGAGGTGCTATGAAAATTAAGTTCTCATTATTACGCAGCTGTAGGGACGCACGGCGTGCGTCTCGCGTGCGTCTCGCGTGCGTCTCGCGACAAAATGGCGCTATGCGCAGTGAGGCGCACGCCGTGCGCCTCTACAGCGCTATGCGTCGCACCCATGCGCCATCAATCGTAGCAATCATTCAAATCAAAAAAAAATCAGCGCTCAGGCAGCTATATGCGTAGCATGAGCTAACCTCATCCAATGCTATTCATAGCACCTCAAAAAAAGAATTAGCCAACATTTGCCAAGCTTGGCGTAGATTTCTCACTCATGCCAGCGGGAATTTAGCAGCCTTTTTAAACCACTCGTAGTTTTTTTTGATTTCTTCGCGTCTTTCTTTTGATATGGGAACAATGTTTTCCATCGCTTTGAGGAAGCGCTCCTCGTCTTTGCCCGATATAATCGGGGTATCTTTAATGGGGCGTGCCATGATTGTATTGTTTTATTTTGTAGCTAAACTTCGGCGCAAAGATACATAATAAATTGGATGCTAAAAAACAAATTTTTAGCGATTAGTTGATAAGTATCACCACCTCGTTTACATCTAAAGGTCTAATTCGTATCATAACCTCGTTTACAAAAGTAGGGTGGGATTAAGAGTATAGCAATAATCACATGCATAGTGTAATCGATGTACTGATACAGATACCCCGCCTTAGAATGTAAACGAGGTGGTGATATTTGACATCTAATATCTAATCTAAATTTATTTCCGTACCTTTACGCCCGCTTAAATCGCCCGTCAACATCATGAAAGATAAAGATAAAAATAGCGATAGCGATAAGTCAACGCGCTACCGGCTGCTGCTCCGGCAGCTGGATGAGCGCCTGCTTGCCGGCGGAACGTTTACCGCCGTTTTGACCGACGCCGCAGCCTTGCTGCACCGCTTGCCGGGATTCCTCTGGACAGGGTTTTACCTGGCTCGTGGGGGCGAGCTGAGGCTGGGGCCTTTTTGCGGCGCAGACGCCTGCGAACGGATACCCTTCGGAAAGGGGGTGTGCGGCACGGCATGGAAAGAAAGGCGCACCATTGTGGTGCCGGACGTGGAGCAGTTTCCCGGCCACATTGCCTGTAGCAGCGCATCGAAGTCCGAAATCGTCGTTCCGCTCTTCATCCGGCAGGAGGTGGTGGGCGTGCTGGACGTCGACAGCGACCGCTACGGCGCTTTCGACGGCACAGACGCCCTCTTTCTGGAGCTGGCGGCGGCAAAGCTGGCGGAAGTAGCGCCAAACGAAGCGTGATGGCGCTCGGAGCTGGCTGATAAACAGCCGGTTTTTTGCGCAGCCTCTAAGGAGGCGTAGCCGTCTGGCGCAGCAATTGTGAACAATAGCAAAGCTAAAAATTTGGCGTGCATGCAAATTTGTCCACCTTTTCTGAGCATAATTCCACCTTTATATTCCGGTAAATTTGTATTTTTGCAAAAACTTCCAAATCGTACCGGCTATGAAAAGAGGATTACTCCCTGCAATCTTCCCCCTGCTCTTCCTTCTTCCCGCTTGCGGCGGGGAGGCGCCTTTTGCCCCGTCCGCCTCCGCCAACCCCTGGAAAGACGACTACCGCTCTGTGGCGTGGATGGAGAGCTACCGCGCGTGGGGCACGTACAACGTGCACGACCCATCGTGCAAAAAGTTTGGCGACTACTACTACATGTACTCCACCGACGCCATTTTTGCCGAAAATCGGCAAGCTGCAAGAGAGCACGGCGTTCCGCTGGGATACATACAGGTGCGCCGCTCCAAAGACCTCGTAAGCTGGGAGTTTCTGGGCTGGGCTTTTCCTGCCATTCCCGACGAGGCGGTGCAGTGGGTGCGCAGCCACGCCAACGGCAAAGGCGCCACCAACATCTGGGCGCCCTACATCACGCGCCATAACGGCGTGTACCGCCTTTACTTCTGCGTGTCGGCCTTCGGGAAGAAAGCATCCTACATCGGCATGGCGGAATCCCTATCGCCGCAAGGCCCGTGGACGCAAAAGGGCTGCGTAGTGAAAACCAACGGCGAAAGCGCGATGAACGCCATCGACCCAAGCATTGTCGTAGACCGGGAGAGCGGCAGGTGGTGGATGCACTACGGCTCCTTCTTTGGCGGCCTGTACTGCGTGGAGCTCGACCCCGAAACCGGCCTGACGGCAACGCCAAGCGACCTCGGCCACCTGATTGCCCGCCGCGCCAGCTACCGCACGGATAACCTCGAGGCGCCGGAAATCATTTACCACCCAACGCTGAAAAAGTACTACCTGTTCTACTCCTACGACCCGCTGATGACAACGTACAACATACGCGTAGCCCGCTCAGACAAGCCCGAAGGCCCTTTTGTGGACTTCTTTGGGCAAGATGTGAGCGATACCACCAACAACTTCCCCATCCTCACGGCGCCGTACCAGTTTGACGGGCATCCGGGATGGGCCGGCACGGGGCATTGCAGCGTGATCCGGCAGGAAAGCGGCGACTTTTTCATGCTTCACCAGGCGCGGCTATCGCCGCACAACGTCATGATGGTGCTGCACGTGCGGCAGCTGCTCTTTACCCCCGACGGCTGGCCTGTAGCCTCGCCCGAGCGCTACGCAGGCGGCCGGCGGCAGCAGCGCTTCGGCAAGGCCGACCTGGCCGGCGAATGGGAGGTGATGCGCATTGCAGAGCCGGCAAAGGAGCGCCGGCTGGAGGCCGGGCAGGTGCGCTGGGGCGAAGAAACGCTGAAAAATGCCGAGTGGAGCCTCTCCTCGCGCGCCGTGCTGACGAAGTGGGGACGGGTGAAAGGAAAAGGAAAGGGAAAAGGAAAGGGAAGATGGCGATTCTCCGGCAAACATCAAACGATGAACCTAACCTTAGACGGAGAAACCATTGAAAACATCTTTGTGCTCCCGGGGCACGACTGGGAGCGCGAGCAGGAAACCATCCTCCTCTGCGGCTTAGACAGCAGGGGATGCACCTTCTGGGGAAAACGGATAAAGTAAGCCCTTCTCATGGATAAAGTAATCACCAAAGTATAGCACACCACCAAAAAACCAAAAAAACACATGACACGCTACACGCTACTTTTTGCAGCCGCTGCGCTGGCCTCCGGCTTAGCGGCAAATGCCCAAGTCAACGAAATGAGGGTTGACGTAAAAAAACCGGGGGCGCCCATACAGCCAACCATGTATGGTCTCTTCTTCGAGGACATTAACTACGGCGCCGACGGCGGCCTGTACGCCGAGCTGGTGAAAAACCGCTCGTTTGAGTTTCCGCAGCGCCTGATGGCGTGGAAAACGTTTGGCCGGGTGGAGGTGCTCGCCGACGGCCCCTTTGAGCGAACCCCCCACTACGTTCGCCTTTCCAGCCCCGGCCACCCCCACAAGCGCACCGGCGTGGAGAACGAGGGCTACTTTGGCATGGGGGTGAAAGCGGGCGAAGCGTACCGCTTTTCGGTGTGGGCGCGCATGGCGCAGGGCGAAGCGTCGCCCTCCAAAATACGGGTGGAGCTGGCAAAGCCCAACAGCAGCAGCGAGCGGCACACCCTGGCGGCGCAGGCGCTCACGGTGGATGCAAAAGAGTGGAAAAAGTACACCCTCACCCTCACCCCGGAGGTGACGGAGGCAAAAGCTGTCCTCCGCATTTTTCTTGAATCGCCTGCGCCCGTTGACCTGGAGCACATTTCGCTGTTCCCCGCAGCCACGTGGCAGGGGCACGAAAACGGGCTTCGCCGGGACTTGGCGCAGGCGCTCGCCGACGTAAAGCCGGGCGTGCTGCGCTTCCCCGGCGGCTGCATCGTGGAGGGTACAGACCTGGCCACGCGCTACGACTGGAAAAAAACGGTAGGCCCGGTGGAAAACCGCCCGCTAAACGAAAACCGCTGGCACTACACCTTCCCGCACCGCTTCTACCCCGACTACTACCAGAGCGGCGGGCTGGGCTTCTACGAATTTTTCCTGCTCGCCGAGGAGATAGGCGCCGAGCCGCTCCCCGTGGTTAGCTGCGGCCTTGCCTGCCAGTTCCAGAACAGCAGCCCCGAAGCGCACGTGCCCGTGCAGGACTTAGCCCCCTACATTCAGGACGCCTTGGATTTGATTGAGTTTGCCAACGGCAACGCCAGCTCCGCCTGGGGAAAAGTCCGCGCAGAAATGGGGCATCCCGCCCCGTTTAACCTCAAGCTCATTGGCATAGGCAACGAGCAGTGGGGGGCGGAGTACCCCGCGCACCTGGAGCCGTTCGTAAAGGCAATCCGCAAAGCCTACCCCAGCATCAAAATCATAGGCAGCTCGGGGCCCGATTCGGAGGGACAGCAGTTCGACTACCTGTGGCCGGAAATGAGGCGGCTGAAGGTGGACCTGGTGGACGAGCACTTTTACCGCCCCGAAAGCTGGTTCCTGAGCCAGGGCGCGCGCTACGACCGCTACGACCGCAAAGGACCAAAAGTGTTTGCCGGCGAATACGCCTGCCACGGCAAAGGAAAAAAGTGGAACCACTTCTACGCCTCGCTCTTAGAAGCAGCCTTCATGACAGGCCTGGAGCGCAACGCCGACGTTGTGCACATGGCAACCTACGCCCCGCTGTTTGCCCACGTCGAGGGCTGGCAGTGGCGCCCCGACATGATTTGGTTTGACAACCTCGCCTCCGTGCGCACCGCGAGCTACTACGTGCAGCAGCTCTACGCGCTCAACCGGGGAAGCCACGTCCTCCCGCTCACGATGAGCCAAAAGCCCGTAGCCGGAGGCGAAAACCAAAACGGCCTCTTTGCCAGCGCAGCGTGGGAGGAAAAAGACAACGCCATCATCGTCAAGGTGGTCAACACATCAAACAAGCCGCAGCCCATATCCATAGCCTTTGCCGGCCTGAAGAAAACCGAAGCGCTAACGGGCGGCGTCTGCATCAAGCTCTACACGGATGACGTTGATATGGATAACACCATCGAGCACCCGCAGGCCATCGTCCCGCAGGAAAGCCCGCTCAGCGTCAGCGGCAGCGCGCTCAGCACAACGGTAGAGGCCTACACCTTTGCGGTTTACAGGCTGCTAAAAACTAAAAACTAAGGAACGCGAAATAAATAACTTGTAACGGTTTTATGCAAATTTTCTTGTAGATACGCAATATGAGACATCTTTACTGATACATCTTATTTATTTTTCATCACTAAGAACTAAAAACTGCGCAAGGCGGCAACCCCCCCCCCCGCCAAGCATTAGCGTAGGGCAACGCCCTACGAAAATGGCGCCCCACCCGCCCGCCCTGAAAGGGCATTGTTGTTGAAGCGGTAGGGATGGGTGAGGATGGGGAAGCAGTCGCCGCCCTGCGCGACGCTGGCGCCGCTGTAGCTCAGGTAGGGCCCGGCGATGCTCCGCGAACGGCAAACGCGGGTGTTGTAGGCCACCGAGAGCTCGTCGCAGGCAAGAAAGAGGTAGTAGTAGCCGGTTTCGGCGTTATAGATTACTTCGGGCGCTTCCGAGGCCTGCCAGCGGCGGAAGCTACTCCTTTTACTCCTCCTACGACGGCATTGCCTGGGATACCATTGCCGCCAACGTCGATGCAACCCTCCTCAGCACGGAGGTCGCCGGCGGTTTCACCGGCGTGGTGCTGGGAATGTACGTGTGCGAGTGAGCGAGTGATTTTTAGGAGGTTATATTCGTCATGGATTTTCTGTTAATGATTTGCATTGTTTTTAATAATTTTTAAGTGTTATTATCCAGGAAATAATATGTATATTTGCATCATCAAATTCATAGAAAAACTTTATAGTATGCTTTTCCAATATATCATATTGAGTTACTTTATTAGTCTAAAATGTTGGTATATGTTACAGAGGCAATTTTTATCCGGTTTTATTTTTTATCATGGATATGTAAGGTTGTACCATTTGTCTCCCCAATATTTAAGATGCTTATCCATTTGGCAATTGGGTAAGAATGACTTAGAAAGTTGAAGCATTTACTGTAATTTCTCTTGATAGTAAATGCTATAACCCCCCCAAACCTAAAGAGATGACGATAGTAAAAGATAAAAATAAGTAATTCCCCCAAAATAAATAATTATAAAAAAAATAATCTTAATGGTAGCGTTTTTATGCATAGAAATAAATTATTCTATGGGAAAGGGAGATCGCATTCCTCCCCCCTCCTCCCCCTTGTAGTGAATTAACTAGAAATTTGATATTTAACAATTTTGTAATGTATGGAAATTCTAATTTGAATTTTCAAAGATGGTATAGTCTTGATGAGGCCATTGATAACAGATGTACTATAACTATTACTGTAGAAACAACAGGAACAGAATGTACTTATGATGGTAGCATAAAAGTAATTAGTGCATATAGTGGTAGACATGAGGCATTGGGAAAT
>JAIROF010000040.1 GCA_031257655.1 Prevotellaceae bacterium
ATGCAATGCTGGTCAAGCGGCAATATGGTGCTAAAACGTTAGAAAATAAAAGCCGATTTTTCGGCTTGCAAAGATAGCTGTTATTTTGTCATTCAAGTTTCCCACAGCTTACAAATATCAGAATAGCAAATAATGGCAAAGTTCGCCAACGTGTAAATCATTAGCAATGTGCAAACCGGAGCGGAGCTCGGCGTAGCGTCCACGCTACGTCGGGTTAAAAGCAAGGCTCCAGCCTTGCAAATACTATACGACGCACCTCGGCCTTCTCCCCGTAGGCCGTCCCTGCGGGACGACCCGGATGCCTGCTTTCCGCGCACTTGATCCGTATGCTAAAGCATACGGTTAATCAAGTGTAGCCAATCTCCCACCATACCACTGCCATACGGGAGAAGTGGCAGGAGATTGGCTATACAATCTTTTCATAGCACCTCAAAAAAAAGAATTAGCCGTGTAACCGAGCGCAGCGAGCTCACGAACACCAAAAATAAGCACGAGTGAGTAAATTAGGCTTTTCGCTCCCTACAATTTATGACGCTACCCAAATTTCGGCGTAAGCCCTTTCCTCCCCCTCGTTTCCCAACGAGGGGGAAATGGCCTTGCGTTTTTAACGCTTTCCTATTTTTTTTATGTTTTTCCAACGTTACGCCTGTTTGTTTACGCTGTACGTTAGAAACGTTTAACCATTTCCCCCTCGTTAGGAAACGAGGGGGAGTCCTTGAGAAACGCAGAGAAAGGGCTTCGGCGTACCATTACTCACCTGTACTTTTTTTTAGCGGTGTTCGTGAGTTCGCTACGCTTCGGTTATTCACCTGTACTTTTTTTTATGCGGTGCTGGCGCCGGGCGGAGGCGGGCGCTGCGCCAGCGCTCCCGGCAGGGAATTTTACAGCGCAAGGCTCGCTATCATTTTTGCGTATACCTCAATGGCTTCCTCCACTTCGCAGAGGTAAACGAACTCGTTGGCGGAGTGGGAGCGGGCGGAGTCGCCGGGTCCCATTTTGAGCGCCGGAAGGCGGAGGAGGGCAATGTCGCTCGTGGTGGGCGATACGTAGGTTTTTCGTCCGAGCCGGAGCGCCGCCTGCACCAGCGGGTGGCTGTCGGCAATGCTGGAGGCGCGAATGCGCGTGGAGCGAGGCTGCACGTCGCACTGCACGCCGGCGCGGATGATATCCGCTATCTCCTGGTTGTCGTAGGCGTCTGTTGGGCGCACGTCGACCACAAACCTGCACTCGGCGGGGATGACGTTGTGCTGCGTTCCGCAGCTCATCATGGTTACGGTCATCTTCACCTCGCCCATGCGCTCGGAGATTCTTGGGAAGCGAAACGTTCGGAACCACTCCACGGCGTCTACGGCGCGGTAGAGGGCGTTGTCGCCCTCGCTGCGGGCTGCATGCCCCTGCTTTCCGTGCGCGGTGCAGTCGAGCACCATCAGCCCGCGCTCGCCCACTGCCGCCTGCATCAGCGTTGGCTCGCCAACAATGGCGCAGCAAACGTCGCCAAGCAGCGGCAGGAGGGCCTCTACGCCGTTTGGCCCCTGCACCTCTTCCTCCGCAACGATGGCCAGCACAAGGTTGAAGGGTAGCTTTTGCCGGTAGAAGCGGCAGTAAGCCGCGGCCAGCGCCGCCACCGACGCTCCGGCGTCGTTGCTGCCCAAGCCGTAGAGCCTGCCGTCCTCAACGTCTGCCGCAAAGGGATTGCGCGTGTAGCCTGCGGCGGGACGCACCGTATCGTGGTGCGAGCAGAGCAGCAGCGTCGGCTTGTGGGCGTCGTAGCAATGGCAGCGCGAATATACGTTGTTCAGGTGGCGCTTGGGGCATACCTTTTGCTCCTGCAAAAAATTAAAAATAAGGCTTGCCGTATCGCCCTCCTCGCGCGAAAAGGAGGGGGTGGAAATGAGGGCGCGCAAAAGCTGTATAGCGGTGGCGAACATCTTTGTAATTAGGAGTTGGCGTGTAGGGGCGGGGTTTGCCCGCCCAATTAAGAATTACGAATTGGCTACCCATTGAGCAACGCTATAGGCAAAAAGAGTGTCTCAACGGCGAAAGGGTGACGACCGGACGGCGAAATGTCGCTGTAGAGACGCACGGCGTGCGCCTCACGACGAAAGGGCGCTGAGGCGCGATGCTTCCGGCCTTCTCTTCTCCCTGCTTCGCTACGCTCGCTGCCGTCGTCTCACAACCGTTGCCTCAGCACCTTTCGCACCATATCAGGGGTGATGAAGGGGTGTTGGCGTGCGGCGAAGCGCTGCGCAACAGGCTCAATGACGGTTTCGTCGAGTCCATACTCTGCGAGCTTGGTTTTTGTTCCCAGCGAGCGAAAAAAGTTTTCGGTAGCGTCGATAGCGGCCTCCACCCGCTCTTCGGGGGAGCCTCCGGCGATGCCAAACACGCGTTTGCCCATTTGCAGCAGCTTGTCAAACTTTTGTGCGCGCAGCGTTCGCCACACGCCGGGCATCACCACCGCGAGCGTTTGCCCGTGGTCGAGGCCGTGCAGGGCGGTGAGCTCGTGCCCAATTTCGTGCGTACTCCAGTCCTGCGGCACGCCGCATGCAATAAGGCCGTTGAGCGCCATGGTAGCAGCCCACATCACGTTTGCGCGGACGTTGTAGTCCTGCGGTGCGCTCAGCGCCCTGGGGCCTTCTTCGATGAGCACCTTGAGGATGCTTTCGGCGTAGTAGTCTTGCAGGGGAGCGTTGGCCGGCGGGTTCATGTACTGCTCGGCAACGTGCACAAAAGCGTCCACCACGCCGTTGGATATTTGGCGGGGGGGCAGCGAGTAGGTCGTTTCCGGGTCGAGGATGGAGAATTTTGGGTACACCAGCGGCGAGGAGAACGAAAGCTTTTCCTGCGTTGCCGCGCGGGTAACTACGGAGTTTCCGTTCATTTCGGTGCCGGTGGCGGGCAGCGTGAGCACCACGCCAATGGGCAAGGCCGAAGCGAAAGGCGCGCGCCTTGCAACGATGTCCCACGGGTTGCCCGCGAAGCTCACGGCTGCCGCAATGAGCTTTGTGCCGTCAACAACCGAGCCTCCGCCTACCGCCAGCAGAAACGCTACTTTTTCCTTGCGGATGAGCTCCACTGCTTTCATGCAGGTTTCGTAGTGCGGGTTTGGCTCAATGCCGCCAAACTCCAGCAGGTCGAAGCCTGCAAGCGCGGCTTTCACCTGCTCGTATACGCCATTTTTTTTGATGCTACCGCCGCCGTAGGTCATCAGCACCTTGGCGTTGGCGGGAATTTCGTTAGCCAGCTGGGCTATCGTTTGCCTGCCAAAAATAATCTTGACAGGGTTGTGGTAGGAGAAATTTTCCATGAGAGCTGGGGGGGTTAAGCGATTATTTTACGTTGGCGAGCCTATAGAAGCCCAAAGCGCTACGCTACGCGCCACCGGCAAAGTGCTCATTTGCGGCGCTCCTTTACGGCGCCCATTTCTTCAGTAAGCTCCGCTTTTGCCTCGGCGGTAAACCTTGCTTTTTGGGTTTTTAGAGGTTCTCTTTTCTATTTTTGGTTGTGTAGCAATTTCACCTTGCTACTTTTCAGGTTGCTAAGTTAGCAAAAATTATTGGTTGCGGGTGTTGTCGCCCTCAAAAGCGTTTTTTTAAAACATTTTCGCCACCTCTTTTTTGAGCTGTCTTATGGCTGGGGTAGTGGGCAGCTCGCTGTCCGCGTTCCACTCCAGCAGCTTCTGCGCGAGCTGCATGGAGGAATCGGTCGGGGCGAGCGGCGTAGCGCAAGCGTTGATGCACGCGAGCATGCTATTTTTTGCCCTGGTGATTGCGCTCCACAGCTCCGGCGACACGTATATTTGCTGCGAGAGGTTATGCTCAAATTCGGAGCGCACTGCGGCGACCAGCTCGCTGTGCAGGTCGGCGTTGGTGGTGTCGGGGCGGCGCAGGCGCAGCACCAGCGATTCGGGCGAGATGCGCTCCAGCAGCACCAGCAGCCGCTCGTGCGCCTGAAGGCGCAGCGGCAAGGTGATTCCCCTGGCGGTGGATAGCAGCTGCACGTTGCGCCGGTGGCTCTCGTCCGCCAGCAGCTTGCGCAGCACCATGTACACCGCACCAAACAGCATAAACCCCGACGACAGCGAGGCTATCAGCAGCTGAGCAAAAATATCCATAGCGTGTGGCTTTAAAATAGGTAGCAGCAGCGGCGCTAACCGGTAGTGCAGCGCAAAATTACATGAAAATCCCGGGTTTCCAAGCGCGCGGGATGATTTTTTTTTTGCAGCGGAAAAAAGTATACGAAAATCCCGGATTCCCAGGCGCAGGCGAGTGAAGAGGGGGTTTTAGGGAGGAAAAGGCAGCGCAATATTTTCGCTAATTCTTTTTTTGAGGTGCTATGAAAAATTTGTATAGCGATTGGCTGCGCCGAGTTCCCACCATATCACCGTCTCGTGTGGTAGAAGTGGAGGGAACCGTAGCGAAGCGGAGTTCGGCGTAGCCAATCTCCTACTATACCACCGCCATGCGGGAGAAGTGGTGGAAAATTGGCTACGCCGCCCCGCCCGCCCCGCCGAGCATGGTAACCTTATTTACACCTAATTTTTCTAACAAAACAATCTCAGTAGCAATGAGTTGACAAACTACAATCCAACCTCATTACCTCATTTTTCGTTTGCTCGTCTCCCAATTTTCGACATCTGTCCGCAAGTTTTCGTTAATAATAAGGTAATGAGGTTGTTACAGATTGTTGTTCGCTCGGCTACTGAGGTTGTTTTGTTAGAAAAATTAGGTGTAAATAAGGTTTTTCACCCCCTCCCCGCTCGGCGGAGCCAATCTCCTACTATACCACCGCCATGCGGGAGAAGTGCTAGGAGATTGGCTATGCAATCTTTTCATAGCACCTCAAAAAAAGAATTAGCCTTTTTACGTAATAGGTTTTAGACCGCGTTTGCCGAGCAAGTCTGTCGTTTTACAGCCCAACGCTCCTAACATCCACAACATCCCCAGCATCTCCAGCATCCCCAGCATCCCCAGCATCCCCAGCATCCCCAGCATCCCCAGCATCCCCAGCAGCAGCCGCCGCAGCAGCAGCAGCAGCAGCCGCCGCAGCCGCCGCAGCAGCAGCAGCTGCTGCGGCGGCGGCTGTAGCGTCTACGGCGTCTCTACAAGTCCAAAAAATACGCACGTTCCTCCGGCAAGAATCGCTCGATGGCGTATCTCAGGGCGGTTCGGGGCATTTTGCTATGATGCTTTTCGAGGAATTTGATCAGCGTATCCCTGTCCTTTTTGCCCACCTCCCGCAGCATCCATCCAACGGCCTTGTGAATCAGGTCGTGCTTGTTGGCGAGGAGCTTTACCGCAAGCCTGATCGTATCGTCGAGCTGGCCGTACTTGATGAACGTCCAGGTGGAGACAATGGCAATGCGCTGCTCCCAGAGGTTATCGCTTTCCGCCAGTCGGTAGAGCACGCTTCTGTCGTCCTTATCCAGCAGGTATGCGCCTACAATGTCGCGGCAGGAGGCGTCTACCAGGTCCCAGCTGTTGGCTCTGCGGGCATTTTGCAGGTAGAAGTCGAATATCTCTTTTTGCTCCGGTTTCTTCGCCTTTTTGAGCTGCCGGACGAGGAGGAGTAGCCCGACAAGGCGGGCTTCGTGGTACTTTGAGTCCAGGAGCGCTTGCACTTCGGAAAGGGGCATGGCCGGGGCGTGCTTCACAATATCGCGCATTACCGGGACGGTAATGCCAAGCATTACATCGCCTTCGGCGTACTGCCCTTTTCCGGTTTTGAAAAAACCTTGCAAAAACGCGGCTCTTTCGGCGTTGGCAAGCGATAGTAGCTCCTGAAGAATATGGTGCGCGCTCATTCGCTGCTATTTTTTTTATTTGAGCACAAAGGTTGCCGTAACGGGGTTATGGTCGGCGTGCTCAAAGCCCAGCCGGTGCACCGCCGCCCTCCCAACGACCTTTACGTTGGGCGAAGCTAAGAAGAAGTCCACCACCGAGGTGAGCGATTGCCCCTCTACGTATGGCTGGTTGGCAAAGCGCATGGTTTCGGCGGTTTTGTCGTACACCCACTGCCATCCATGGGGAAAGAATTCGCTGCCGATGGCGTAGGGCGTATACTGCTCGGTGCTTGCCCGGTTTTCGTATCCGGGAGGCGTTTGGTTCCAGTCGCCGCCAACGATTACGTAGCTTCCGCGCTCGTACTCCTCCAGGGCAAAGGCTCGCAGCATTTCCATTTCGTCGGAGCGCTGCCTGTGGTCGGCAAAGGCCGAGTTGTGGGTGTTTACCAGCGTCAGCTCTTTGCCGCTTTGGGTGAGGTAGCGGCACGCCATGAAGCATCGCTTGAGCAGGAAAATGTGCTGGGGATAGGGTTCGCTGCCGGGGTAGGCGTAGCGCACCACCTGCAGCGGCTCGCGCGCGCCGAAGGTGGCGATGCCCGCCTGCACGCGGCCAAGGGGCTGCAAAAGGGGAACGGGCACAAACCACGCCTTGTAGTTGTAGGCAAAAAAGCGCCGGCTTTCGTCGTACTGCTCGCCGGCAATGCTGTTCAGCTCGTTGACGCCGTAGCTGCGCTTGGAGTCGACGTCCACCTCCTGCAGGAGCAGAAAGTCGCCGGTGTTTGCCTTCAAAAATCGGTTTACGCCCTGTAAGTTTTTCAGGATATCTTCCTTTGGCGGGCGCACCATTTTTCCGCCATCGTAAAAGAAGTCGGCGCTCTTTCCAAGCCCGCAGTAGCCGATGTTCCAGGAGGTAACCGAGAGGGTGTCGGGCAGCTGCGGCGGGGCTTGCGGGTTGCTGTACAGCACCTCCTGGGGGGCAGGGCGGTAGGCCATAAAGGTGGCGACCACAAAAAAGAGCAGCGCTGCCGGCAGCGCCAGCGCCGTTGCTGCGGCAATCAGGTAGGAGGGTAGCCTTTTGTTCATGCGGGTTGTTTGGTTAGCGTTTTTTCATTCTCCACCACAGCACGCAGCGCGGCCATCAGCTCGCTCACCTGCTGCCTGCCGATGCAGAGGGGCGGCAGGAGGCGGATGACGTGCGCACCTGCGGCGCCGGTGAATATTTTGTGCTCAAAGAGCAGCTTTTTTCGCAGCTCTCCCGCAGGCTTTTCCATCTCTATTCCCACTATAAGCCCTCGTCCGCGCAGCTCCTTAACGCCGGGCAAGGCGCGCAGCTCGTTCATCAGCAAGGCTCCCATATCGGCCACGTTGCCCAAGATGTGCTCCTCCTCAAATATCTCCAGCACGGCCAGGGCTGCTGCGCAGGCGAGGTGTGCTCCGCCAAAGGTAGTGCCCAGCATGCCGTGCAGGGGCTTAAAGGCAGGCGAGATGAGCACGCCGCCTATGGGAAATCCGTTGGCCATGCCCTTTGCCGTAGTGATGAGGTCTGGCTCAATGCCCGCCCACTGGTGGGCAAAGAATTTTCCGCTGCGCCCGTACCCGCTCTGTATTTCGTCCAGAATGAGGCGCACGCCGTGCGCTCTACAGCGTTCGCTCAGCTGCTGCAGGAAGGGGTCGTCGGGCAGGAGGATTCCGCCCACGCCTTGTATTCCCTCGATGATGGCGGCGCAAAATTCGCCCGTTTTGAGCTTCTGCTCCACCGCCTCAACGTCGTTGAGGGGGATAAACTCTACGTTGGGGGTTCGGTTGAAGGGGGCAAGAATTTTGGGGTTGTCGGTGGCGGCCACGGCGCCGGAGGTGCGCCCGTGAAAGGCTTTGCTAAAGGCAAGCACCTTTTTCTTCCCCGTGTCGAACGAGGCCAGCTTGATGGCGTTTTCGTTGGCCTCTGCGCCGGAGTTGCACAGGAAGAGCGCAAAGTGCGGGTATCCCGACGCATGGCCAAGCCGCTCGGCGAGCTGCTTTTGCAGCGAATTTTGCACGGCGTTGGAGTAGAACGCCAGCCGGTGGAGCTGCTCGGTGATGCGCTGCACGTAGCGCGGGTGCGCGTGCCCAACGGAAATGACCGCGTGGCCACCGTAAAAATCAAGGTAGCGCACGCCGCTTTTGTCGTACAGGTAGCAACCCTCGCCCCGCACCGGCTCTATATCCCACAAGGGGTAAACATCAAAAGGAACCATGAGGTTAATTGAGAATTGAGAATTGAGAATTAGGAATTAAGAATTAGGAATTTTGCCAGGCTCCGAAAAAGTTGACAGGTTTGCGCTGAATGTTGCTTGCGTCAACCTCCGACAAGATGATTCAGCTTAACTTCTTCAAGCGCCCGAATTTCTCCAGCTTTTTCAACTTTTTTTTCGAGCTTTTCGAGCCGCTCCAACTTCGTCGAGCTGCTTTAGGAACTCTCGGTACGCCGATAACCGAACTTGTGCGCCTCCATGCCGACGCTGTAGGGTTCTTTGCGCGAGGCGCACCCCGCAGCTAAGCCCAAGAGAGGCCTGGCGTTGTTGTTGTTGTTGTTGTTGTTGTTGTTGTTGTTGTTGTTGTTGTTGTTGTTGTTGTTGTTGTTGTTGTTGTTGTTGTTGTTGTTGTTGTTGTTGTTGTTGTTGTTGTTGTTGTTG
>JAIROF010000088.1 GCA_031257655.1 Prevotellaceae bacterium
CGGCGTGCAGAAAAAGCGCGACCTCACCGGCGCTGTGTCGTCCGTCAAAATGGACGACGCACCGGTGGCAACCTTCTCCACCATTAGCCATGCCTTGGCGGGCAAGGCGGCGGGATTGCAGGTGGTGCAAACGAGCGCGCAGGTGGGCGGCAGCGCGAAATTCCGCATTCGCGGCGAAACGTCTATCAACGCCGGTAACGACCCGCTGATTATCGTCGACGGTTTTCCGGTGACTTCCAACCCAAGCCCCGGATCGGGAAACAGGTACTCCTCCGGCTCTACGGACAACCTGCTGGAATCCCTCAACCCGGACGACATCGCATCCATCGAGGTGCTGAAAGACGCCAGCTCTACGGCCATTTACGGAGCGCGCGCAGGCCACGGCGTGATTATCATTACCACCAAGCGCGGTAGCGTAGGTAAATCCAAGGTTACCTATTCGGGTAACTACTCGGTGCAAAGCATGAAAAATCCGTATAAGATGCTGAACGCCCAGGATTTTATGGATCGCCGCAACAAAGACCAGTACGAAAACTGGCTGAAAAACAACGGACAGGGCATTTATGGGCAGTATATCACCCCGAACGCTAATCCGACTCCTTTTGAGGCTCCCTATACCGCTGCGGAAATTGCCGCTGCGCAAACCACCGACTGGTTTGACGCCGTGACGCGCACCGGGCAGCAGCAAACTCACAACGTTTCGTTGACCGGAGGCAGCGAAGCTACTCAGTATTTGGTTTCGCTCAACTACTTTTCGCAAAAAGGCGTAGTCAAAACGAATGAGCTAGACCGCTATACGGCAAACATTAACCTGGACCACCGGATTTCTACGTATGTAAAGGCCGGTGTTTCGGTGAACCTGAGCCGCAACGAATACAACAACGTGCCTTTGGGCGACAACGACTGGGAAAATGCCGGCGTGATACCGGCCGCCGTACATTCCGTCCCCTACATTCCTGTTCGCGACGAAGAGGGCGAGTATTCGACCAATCCGTACATGGGGCAGCTTCCGAATGCGGCTTCTCTGCTCGAGATAACCGACCTCACGACCAAGGATCGCCTGCTGGGAAACGCGTACTTGGAAATCAAGCCCATCGAAGATTTGACGATTCGCGGGTCGCTGGGCGCCGACCGCAAATACGCAAAGCGCCGGCAGTACGTGCCTACATCGACCATGTACGGCGCCCGCGTGAACGGGCAGGCTACGCTGGTGCAGGATGACAAGCAGGACCTCCTGACGGACTTGACGGCGACCTACGCAAAGGAAATCGGCGACCACAGCCTGACGGCGCTGGTTGGCTACTCGTACCAGAAAATGTCGTCCGAATGGGTGCGGGCCGGAAACGATAACTTCCCGCTGGATGGCTTTTTGTACAACAACTTAGGCTCCGGCAATAACGCAAAACCCGATGTAGGCTCATCCGCCTCAACCAGCTCTATGAGCTCGTACTTTGCGCGCCTCAACTACTCCTACTTGGGCAGATACCTGCTCACCGCAACGCTGCGCGCCGACGGCGCCTCCAACTTTATGCCGGAGGAGCGCTGGGGATATTTCCCGTCGGCCTCCCTGGGGTGGCGCTTCTCGGACGAAGCCTTTTTGGACGAAGCAAGAAATATTCTCTCCAACGGGAAGCTGCGCGCAGGCTATGGCGAAACGGGAAACTCCAACGTAGGCCTCCGCATTTATGACACGTATGGCACAAGCGGCTCATACGCTTTCAACGATGTGAGATATGTCGGAATGGGCGCTACCAAGCTGGGAAATCCTAAATTGACATGGGAAACGACTAAGGAATTTAACATCGGTCTGGATTTAGGCTTTTTGAATAACCGCATTAACCTGACGGCAGAGTACTACAGCCGCGTTATCTCCGACTTGCTGCAAACCAGCGTGCCGCTGCCGTTTTACAACGAAATTACCACCATTGCCGGCAATATAGGCGAAACGCAGGGGAAAGGGGTTGAGCTGACGCTGAATACCATCAACGTGAAAAGCAGCGACTGGTTCTGGTCAACCGACGTAACCTTTGCGCACAACGAAGACCGCTGGAAAACGCGCCGCGAAGACTGGACGCCGGCCGCTTACGAATCGGCAACCGACTACATCCGCTCAATCTACGTTTACAAAACCGACGGCTTGATGCAGCCGGGCGAAGAAAGACCGGCCTGGCAGCCGGCGTTGCTGCCGGGGCAAATCAAAATTCAAAATTTGGCGGACGAGGAGGGCAACCCCGATAAAATGGACCAGTACGACCGCGTCCTCTTAGGCTCGCGCGACCCCCAGTTTGCCTTCGGATTCAACAATACCGTCCGCTACAAGCGCTTTGATTTCAACATTTACTTCTACGGCGAGGTGGGAGCCTGGAAAGGACGCAGCTACTATGAGCAGTGGGCAAATGGATTTATGGACGCCAATATTGTCAATAAATCCGAAGCCTCCAAGCTCGTTTGGAGCCACGACAACCAAAATACAATCTATCCGAGCGCTATTCCCTCCACCTATGCGAGCTACGAAAACGCTTCGGACTACTGGTACAAAAAAATCAGCTTTGTTCGCTGCCGGAACATTACGCTGGGCTACACGCTGCCGGTTAGCCGGCTGCTGAGCAGCGTGCGCGTCTATGCCGACGTGAACAATCCTTTTGTAATTACGAACTGGAACGGTATTGATCCGGAAACCGACAACTTTGACTCCTCGCGCAACAATGCAGGAGCGTTTAACTATCCAAACGTAACGTCTTACAGCTTGGGTGTAAATATTACATTTTAACGAAACTAAAAAAATAAGAATATGAAAAGAATAAATATTTATGCAGCCACCCTCTTGATGCTCTTGGTGGGCATGCAGAGCTGCGAATTACAGTCGGAGCAGTTCAGCGATGTAGATCCGGCCATTTACCCAACAACGGCAAACGACGTTCGTGATTTGGTTACGTCGGCGGCATACAGCTCGTTTAGAAATCACGAGTACAGCGGAATATTCAACGCTGCAACCGGTTATTTTCTGGATGTGGATATAGCCACCGACTATGGTTACTGCTCCTGGGATGACGGCGGCACCTGGAGTCGCCTGGCCTTCGCTCAATGGACGCCCAACGATACCCGTAATGTGACGAATATCTGGCGTGATTATTTGAATCAGATCAGCAAGATGACGTTGACTATCGATCGTATTCAGCCGGTTGAGATGGATGAAGCGCGGAAAGCGCAATACGTTGCCGAATTGCGGTGCGGGCGCGGATTCATGGCATTCATACAGTGGGATATGTACGGCCCGTTGGTGATATCCAGCCTGGAAAATTTGAAAGATCCTATAGCCAGGGTCATTTTGCCGCGCCTGTCGGAAGAAGAGACCCGCGATTACATTGTGACCGAATTGACAGAAGCGGCAAAAGACCTGCCCTATAGCTACAAAAAAGGCGATGCCGACTATGGCCGTTTTACCAAAGGGCTGTGCCATACGGTGCTGATGAAGCTCTACATGCAGACAAAGCAGTGGGACAAAGCGATTGCAGAAGGCCGGGAGCTGATGAAACCGGAGTACGGCTACGATTTGGTGCCCAGCTATGCCGATCTGTTTACACGCGCCAATGAAAAGAACGTGGAAACGATATTTTCCATCGACGGTAAGGAAGGAACGACGAATAGCCTCTGGTATCCGCACGCGCTGCCCAGCGACTACGTTTTGGAGGGCGTTTGGCCAAAGGGCGGCTGGGGTGGTTACAAAATGACCTGGGAGTTCTTCGATACCTTTGAGCCGAACGACGAACGCACCACCTACATTATTTCCGAGTATAAATATACAACTAAAAATGCACTGAAGCAAGACACCCTCGTGGTTCGCAATAGGGAAAACAAGGGCACCGATGGCGGCAACTGCCTGCAACACGGCGTGATACCTTTGAAGTATAAGCTGGAGCCGGTTAACGGCGACGCATGCGATATCGACCTCATGGTATATCGCTATGCCGACGTGCTGACGCTCTTGTCCGAAGCAATTGTCCGCCAGGGAAACGCCGTTACCGACGAAGCCATTCGGCTGCTGAACGAGGTGAGGACAAGAGCCAAATTGCCAGGCTATACGGCGGCTGATTTCAGCGATGCGCGCGATTTCCTCGATAAGCTGCTGATGGAGCGAGCCCATGAGCTTTGGTACGAAGGCTGCCGCCGTCAGGATTTGATACGCGACGGCTCCTACATCGAAGCGATGCGAAAAAAATGTACTGCTTATGGCCAACCGTTTATCGCAACGGAAAATTATGTTCGCTTCCCAATTCAGGAAAGCATAATCATTGCGGGGCAGGGCGTCATCGAGCAAAATCTGGGATACTAAGGGATGCTTTCAATAAATAAAGGGACCCTCTAAAAACCCAAAAAATCAGGCTAATTCTTTTTTTGAGGTGCTATAAAAAAAAAGAATTAGCCGTTTTTTTTCTCGCCCGGCGTAGCGTCCCCGCCACGCCGTGCGGGGCGAAAACAAGCGCTACGCGGTATTAATCATCTTAATCCCATAAATCCCGTAAAATCCGAGTTCAGACGATAGCGGCGCAGCGTCCACGCTACGCCGGGCCGGGCAAAAACAAGCGCTACGCGGTATTAATCATCTTAATCCCATAAATCCCGTAAAATCCGAGTTCAGACAATAGCGGCGCAACGCGGACGCTACGGCGTGCGCTGGGATTCGCTTAGCAGGTGGTACTTCTTTTGGCGGCTTTTCCAGCGCTCCATG
>JAIROF010000089.1 GCA_031257655.1 Prevotellaceae bacterium
GAGCTCACGAACACCAAAAATAAGCACGAGTGAGTAACCGAGCGTAGTGAGCTCACGAACACCAAAAATAAGCACGAGTGAGTAACCGAGCGTAGTGAGCTCACGAACACCAAAAATAAGCACGAGTGAGTAAATGAGGTTTTTCGCCCCAAAATATACTATCGCGCTGATTTTTACCCATTTATGAATTACGTCAATCAAACATGGACACTACCTAAAAAACAATTCGCGATTCCCTATTGTGCAGCGTGGTATTAAACCTGAAAAACAGCTGTGATTGCCTGCCAAAATACAGGCGTTACCAGCAAGGTATTGAATTTGTACTCTTAATTTATTGCTGTGATTGCCTGACAAAATACAGGCGTTACCAGCCGCGAGAAAAAATTTAACATAATGAAATTGCTGTGATTGCCTGCCAAAATACAGGCGTTACCAGCGTTAAAAATGAATAAATAATTTACATTGTGCTGTGATTGCCTGCCAAAATACAGGCGTTACCAGCTGGTTATCAACTGATTAATATTATGAAAATGAGCTGTGATTGCCTGCCAAAATACAGGCGTTACCAGCGTTAAAAAAAATTAAAACAATATATATTTCGCTGTGATTGCCTGCCAAAATACAGGCGTTACCAGCTTTTTTGGATGAAAAATAAACTTTTTATCGGCTGTGATTGCCTGCCAAAATACAGGCGTTACCAGCGCATCCTGTTTTCAATTATTTGCGTTGATTTTGGGGCAAATCCTGGCTCATTTGTTTGAATAGCGGGTGCTTCAATATTTTACCTATAAGCGCGTTCCCTTCTCCAAAGTAGTCGAAATAGGGCCTGTCGGGATTCTTTTTTACCTTTTTTAGCAAATCCTGAGGTGCGTAATTTTCCTCCGGAATATCGCCGTGAAAAGCTGCATTGCGAATCTTTATCAGCTTAGCTTGCTCCTGCTCATTAATGTGTCCTTTTTCGACCAGCTTGTTGGCATACACCTCAAAATCCGTATAGCATTCGCCGTCATTCCGCGTAATTTTGTAGGCTGCTCGACAGACCCTTTCCAGGCGATGAATTTTATCAACCATTGCCCGGCGGCAAATAGCGTAGCTCTGCAAAATCTCATCAAAGTACAGCTTTCCATTTTCGCGATCGGGTTGAAAAATAACCGAATCCATTCGCTCAAAATACTTCTTCCGCAGCTTTTCCTTTTGGTCTGCCGGCAGCGCCTGCTCCTGCTTCGACAGCAAGCGCCGGCATTGCTCCTCATGGGTTAACTCCGCTTTACACACGGGCTTCATGCAGCTAAAATCTATGTGGTCGCCTTCCTGCACGAAACCTCTCTTTTGCAGCAAATCGCATATGCTTTTGCTGAGCTTTGGCGGGAGGTGGTGCCTGTTTTGCTTGAAGTAGCGGTAGTAAAAACGGATGAATACGCTGCCAACAGGCAGGTCAAATTCCAAATTTTGGTGGCTAAAATTTTGCAAAACCAAATCCTGCACCTTTTTTCCCTCTATGCTGCACCACTTTTTATAGGCAATATGCGAAATAACCGTGTCCTGCCGGCGGATTAAGTACAGCCGCTTGTGGTCGCGAATGCTGCTCGAATGCCTGCTCGATGGCGTGTACGCTGCATTTTCGTAAAATGCGGGTATCAGCAGCGTGCAGCCGTTGGGCGACGGGTGTATGAGGGGGTGTATTTTCTCCACGCAACCTCCGTTGAGGGTTTTCAAATAGCGTTGCCAATTTTCCTCCGCCAGGTGGCGCACGTCGCGCGGCAACCCGGCGGCGGGATACGAGCCATTATCTACGTTGATGACGTTGGTTTGGGGCCGCGCTTTGGCGGTTGCCGGCGAAGCTTGCCGCGCTGCCTGCGGCGTGCGCGCGTCGCTCAACCCTAACCACCGCATTTCGTAAGCCGGACGCCAGTCGTCCACGTTAAACGCTGCCGCGAGCTTCTCCTCAAATGCGTTTAGCATTTCCAGCCGATACCGTTTACATAAGTCAACATGTTCGCCTACTGTCAGCGGTTTTTCTACCGCAGAAGGGATGTTTGAAACGCCACACTCGGAAAATGCGCTGTTTATAACCTCAAAATAGGGCTCATTTGATTTGTTTTTTCCCCAATTTTCCAGCAGCTTCACCATGTCTGCATGTGCCCGCTCGAGCTGCTCCTTTACGTTAGCGGTCATCAGCGACAGGTAGCAGCGCAACTTCTGATATTTGATTTTGTTGCTGCCGGCCGTCTCCCTGTTTTTGGCGCAGCCGTAAGAAATGATTTGATTCCACGTGCTTAAAATAAACTGCATCTGCCGGTGCGGCTGCTTCACGGCGGCGCTGTACTGCTTCCGCAAATAGCCAATGCGATTTTTTACTTGCTCCCGGCTTGCGTTGGCTTTCGGTTTGGCTGCACGCTGCTCGTTTTCAATATGGCTAAAGCAGGCATGGAAAAATTTCATCCAAAACGCGCTTCGCTCTGCATCGTACTCGTCTTTGCCTACCGGAAATTTGTAGAAATACCACTCCAGCACGGAGCACAGCAGCCTGCCGCTCATTTGCCCGATGACCATTTTACCGTCGGAGCGTTTGCAGCGAAACAGCGCCCTGGTTGCTTTATCACCTGCAGCAGCGCTGGCCGTTTTGTCAGCTTTGCTGTCGCCCTCCGCTCCGCTCTCCTTGAGCAGAAAATAGGTAGCCCCGTGCTCGCCGCTGCGGCAGCTCGCGCGCTCTTGCGGGTCTTGGGGGATGCCGAACGCCACCTTTTCGTGGCGCGGCAAATGGTATGGGCGTCCCGTTTCTTTTGCCTGCTGGTCTAGCTTCTCCCTGGCTTTTTGTATCTTTTCGGTAGCCTGGTGGCGCGCCCACTGCCAATCGGCTATGCCCAAGCGCGCCATTTCGTCGTCCCAAAAGGCAAGCGCCCAGTCGAAAAACTTGTCCTTTTCGCGAATGTCATACGCATGGCCACTAAAAAGGATTCTGCTGTTTTTGCCCCGCTTTGCGTCAGACAGCTTCAGCGCCTCCCTTGGGCAGCGCTTCAGGTACTCGAACATGTCGATGCAAGCCTCTTTTTCATCCAACGCTGCATCCGATATAACCGCAGCCCTGCGCCCGCGCAGCTGCCAATACTTGTACACATCGCGCGCGTAGAGAAAATCCTTTCCTTTGCCGGCGGGATTCTCCGAGTACGGCATGAGCAACCAACTTTTGAGATTCTCCGTCTGGGCATACAGCTCCTCAACAGTATAGCAGCTTTGCTCCAGGCTTTCGAGAAAATTGTTGATTTGCCCGCCGTCCAAAAACAGGCAGGTGAAAAATACAGCGCCGGTAAGGCTCAACTTGGGGATTACCTTTGTCATGGTGTAAACGTCTTCGCTGATTTCCATGGCAACGCGGTTGATGCCTGCCGATCCTTTGTATTTTTCGGGGATGTACGTTTTGGATTCGGCGCACGCCTGCATGTACAAGCCAAGCAGCATCCTGTTCATCTCCCTCAACGGTTTTCCGGTCAAGAGAATTTCATCATGGTCAACGTGCGACCAGTAGCCGCGCAAGCCGTACAGCAGCTTGATATAAACCGCCAGCGTTTGGCAATTTTTGTCGGCTGCCGCCTCATCGTTGGGCTTTGTAAAGTAAGCTCCTTTGCCGTACAGCCACTCCAAAAAGTAAAAATGGCTAACGGCCGAATCGAAAAGCTGCTTTTGAGCCTCAACATCGTCCTTGTTTTCCAGGGCGTCGATAGCCGTGATGTTTTCCGGAATATTAGGAACGCTTCTTAACCATTCCTCCACGTTATCGGTTGCCAAATTCAAAAATACCGCCAAGGCGTTGCGGTACTTCTCTCCAACTTCTTTTTTCATCTTATGCTGTTTTTAAGCGCCACAAAAACGCCATTTTTTGTTTCGATAATGCTGAGCGATCCCTGCACGCATTCGTACAGCGCCCGAATAGCTTCGCTCGGCGCCACGCTGCCCGATACCGGGCTGCTTGGCAGCGGGTTGGTTGGGTTTTTTGGGAATTTTTTGCAGGCATTTTTTTAAGCAGGGTGTTTTATTAGCATTTGCGCTGTACTTATAGCAGCAAAATTACACTAAAATACCGAATCCCCAAACGTATGAGAAGAAAAAAGAAAATATGAATAGCTGCGCACGCCGAAGACCTTGCTCCGTGCTCCGCTGTGAAACCGCTGTGCACCGCTGTGTTGGCATTGCGCAGCGGTGCACGGAGGTTTCACCGCGGGCTTACGCCGAAATCTGAACACCGGATGGCTTACTGTTGAGGGTGGAGCATTTGAAAGCCTCCGTCCCCCTACCGCAGCCTCCTTTGGAGAGCTGGCGACAGGAAATGCCGCCGTACCGCCATCTCCCACCCGCCGTCTCCCGTTTTCCTTTGCTGTAAAGCCGGCCTGGGGGCGCGACTGTTTTACTTTCCGAGCAGCCTTGCGATTTCGCCTGTCCACAGCACCAGCGACGTAGCGCCGATGATGATTCCCCAATCGGCCGGCTTGAGCGGCGTTACGCCGAACATTTCGCCGCCAACCGTAACAATCAGCCACTGGCCAAAGAGGATTACCGCCGCAACGGCGAGGAAGCCGCTGCACTTGCCGAGCATTGCGAACGCGGATTTGCCGGACATGAACGCTTTTGCGTTGAACATATTCCAAAGCTGAAGCAGCACGAATATCGTGAAGAACAGCGACAGCTCGTAGGGCGACAGCCCGCTTCCGGCGCCAAAATTGAAAAAGCTTGCGGCAAACGCGCTTGCGCTGAAATCGCTGAGCGAAACAACTTCGGCGTGCTTGAAATACTGAACCAGCCCAAACAGCAAGACCACAAAGAGCACCCCTACCCCCAAAATGCGCTTTGCCATCGCCCTGCTGATAATGTAGTCGGTGGTTTTGCGGGGCTTGCTCTTCATGACCTGCTCGCTGGGCGGCAGAGAGGCCAGCGCCAGCGCCGCAAAGGTATCCATGATGAGGTTTACCCACAGCATTTGCGTAACGGTGAGCGGCGATTCCGTGCCGAGAAACGCGCCGATGAGCACGATAAGGCACGCCGCCACGTTGATGGTCATCTGAAACAGGATAAAGCGCCGGATGTTCTGGTACAGCGAACGCCCCCACATCACCGCGCGCGAAATGCTGCTGAACGAGTTGTCCAAAATGGTAATGTCGCTTGCCTCCTTGGCAACGGAGGTGCCATCGCCCATCGAAAGCCCCACCTGCGCCACATTCAGCGCCGGGGCGTCGTTCGTACCATCGCCGGTGACCGCCACCACCTGATTTTTTTCCTGCAGGAGCTGCACCAGCCGCTGCTTGTCCATCGGGCGGGCGCGGGAAAGGATTTTCAGCGGCAAAACCCGGCTTAGCAGCGCCTCGTCGGGCATGGCGGCAAACTCCGCGCCGGTGAGGTGGTGCGATTCGTCTTCGCCGCTACCCCAAAGCCCGATTTGACGGCCTATTTCCTTGGCTGTCCCCGACGTATCGCCGGTTACCATCTTCACGTCAATGCCGGCGTTCAGGCAAGTTTTTACGGCGTCCGGCACTTCGGCGCGCACCGGGTCGGAGATGGCAACAATGCCCAGAAAGGTCAAGCTCACGTTTTGCAGCTGGCCTTCGCCAGTATAGCGCCTATCGTCGTCGATGATTTGGCAGGCAAACCCCAGCGTTCGCATGGCTTTGTTTTGGTATTCGAGCAGCTGCCGGTGCACCTCCTCTTTTGCTACCGGCAGGGTGGCGCACAAATCCAGCACGATTTCCGGAGCGCCTTTCACGTACAGCACCTTTTTGTGCAGCAAGGGCGAGCTCACGATGGTGGCCATGTACTTGCGCTCGGCCGAAAACGTCAGCTGCTCCAGCACCTCCGCCTCTTCGCGCAGCGGCAGGTAGCTGATGCCGTTGTCGTGCAGCCACAGCAGCAAGGCGCCTTCGGTGGGGTTGCCCAGCGCCTTTACCTTCGCGGCGTCGGAGAAGTCGAGGTAGGCCGTTGAGTTGACGGCAATGCCCTCTTTTACTGCGTCTGTGATGCCTGCGCTGCCGTAGAACTTTGCCTCGTAAACCTTCATTTGGTTTTGCGTGAGCGTGCCGGTTTTGTCGGTGCAGATGACGGTGGCGGCGCCCATCGTTTCGCAGGCGTGCATCTTGCGGACAAGGTTGTTGGTGGAGAGCATCCGCTTCATGCTCAGGGCAAGGCTCAGGGTGACGCTCATCGGCAACCCCTCCGGCACGGCAACGACAATGACGGTAACGGCAATCATGATGGTGTTGAGGAGGTAGCCGCCGAGCTGAATCCAGTCGAGGGTTTCCAGCCCGATGAAGTAGCCGGCCATGCGGCCTGCGATGATCAGCGCAGCGATGGCATAGCTCGCCTTGGTGATCAGGTCGGCCAGCTTGTCCAGCTGCTTGTTGAGCGGCGTTTCTACGCTGCTGTCGATTTGGGCGCCTTTGTACACCTTGCCGTACTCGGTGGCGTCGCCAACCTTTAGCACCTGCATGATGCAGTGCCCGTCGGCAACGGTTGTGCCCTTCATGGCGTGGTTGGAGGGGTAGGTGGCGTCGGGGTCGAAGGCGGCGGGGTTGGCGGTTTTTTTGCAGACCGGCTCGCCGGTAAGCGTCGATTCGTTGATTTGCAGGGCAACGGCCTCCAGCAATTCGCCGTCGGCCGGCACCTCATCGCCGGTTTCCAGAATCACCACGTCGCCAACAACGACCTCCTTTTTCGGAATCCGGCAAATGTTTTCGCTACGAATAACCTTCACCGGCGCGTCGTCGTTGACCTTGTTGAGCACCTCGAACTTTTTGTTGGCGCTCAGCTCAAAGCAAAACCCGACCACCGTGGCCAGCAGCACGGCAATCAGGATGCCGCCCGGCTCGAAGAACGCGCTTACGCCGGCATGCCCCGAAAAAAATTCGTAGCACGATACCGCAATGGACAGCGCTAAGGCGACCAGCAGAATGATGATGATAGGGTCGGTGAACTTCTCTATAAATTGTGCCCAAAGCGATTCTTTTTTCGGCGGGGTAAGCGTATTGGCGCCGTGCTGCCTACGGCTTTCGAGCGCTTGGGCATCCGAAAGGCCTGCGTAGTGGTGGGTTGACTGCATGTTGGTGTTGTGTTGATACGTTATTCCTGATTGATTGTCGTGAGCATAATGCCAATCCGTTTTTTTAGCACGCAGCTGACGTGGATTTTAATGATGTGCATAGATTTTAGCTATTTCGCCAGCTGCGTAAATCGGTGATGTCATAAATTGCATGATATGGCAAGTATTACGTTGATTATAAATCATTTATATTAATGAGGTTGTTATTTCTATTATATCTCTCTGCCGCTGAGGTTGTTTTGTTATTAAATTAGGTATAAATTAGGTTTTTCACTCCCTGCAATTTATGACACTACCTGTAAATCATTCAACTTTCGCCAGCTGTCTATCTTGCTGATTTGCTCAACAGACCTCACCCCCGGCCCCTCTCCAAAGGGAGAGGGGTGGCTTGCGCCGAAGTACGAGTCCCTGCTCCCCTCTCCTTTGGAGAGTGGCCGGGGGTGAGGTCTAAAATGAAACAACTTGCGAACGTTAAGTAAATGAGCGCAGCAAATGAGCACTTCGCCGATGAAGCGGAACGCAGCATTTGGGGGTTTTTAGAGATTCCCGTATGCAAGGCTGGAGCCCTGCTTTTATACTATACTCGGCTTTTACTTGAGATGCGATATACATATAATCACCTTGTTATTAGAGTGTTATTAGAATGTATTTTCGCAAATTATGGCAGAGGATAGTATAGTACGACGTAGCGTGGACGCTACGCCGAGCGGGTGGCTGCCGCATCCCAATGCTCCATTCTCCATTCTCAATTCCAGCGGGGGCAGCTATTCTACAATATCGTCCCACAGATGATTGCCCTCCCTCAGATTTTTATTAACGAGCGACTGAACCTTGGCGTATTTACTGCCTAACGCCCGTTGCCTGCTGTAGCCATTGCCAAAATCGCCTCGGATGGCCTTTTTTGCATCCGTAAGGCGGTCTGCACTTGCCGATGGCGTGGTAGCGGGTGCTTGCGAAGGAGTAGCCGATGCTGCTTTGCTATCAGCGCTACCTCCGGCAGCGGCTGCTGCCGATTGAGCGGTAGCTGCTGCTTCTGCCGCTTTAGCGGCTTCTGCTGCTTTAGCGGCAGCGGCAACAGCAGCGGCATCTTCTGCTACTTTTATGGTGTCGGGAGGAGCCGCTGTAGCGAAATCGCCTGCCGGCGTTGTTGAGCATTTTTTGAAGCAGAAAATTGCAATAGCGATAGCCGCTACTGCCGGTAGCAGCCAAATCCACCACCGCGATTTCTTTTTCGGCTGCGGGTTTAAGCCCATTGCCACATTTGATTTTTGTAAGCTTGGATTGCTTGTCATAGTACATTTTTTTTAAAGGTTATACATTGGCAACTAATTGGACGATTATCAGCCGTCCGCCTTTTTCTTTCGATAGCAGTATTTTCTTCCCATCGGCGATCTCTACAGCCTGATTAAGGGGTATCCTTTCTCCTTCGGTTTTATCCTCCAAATCGTTCAGCCGCTGGTTTACCAGCAGCCATTTGTTGCCATGGAAAACAAAATAGCCAACGGGTTTTTTCTGTTCGGCTGTCAGCTTTTCGTTTGGCGAGATGTTGCGGTTTACGTGCCACGGGTACAGGTATTGGTTGTGGTACACCATCAGCCGGTAGTCATCCGGCGTAAACGAGCCTGCCCGGCGGGAGGAGTAAAGATTTAAGACCGGCAGCTGCCCTTTGTACTCCGCGCCGCAGAACGGGCATTTGGGTTTCGCGGTATTATCGAACACAAACCACTTGTGCCAGCACTTGGGGTTTTGGCAGGGCTGCATCAAGTCAACGGTTTTCAGCAAGGCGTCTTCCCAGTCTTGGGCAGAGGGGCGGCTGGCCGGGTTGTGCAAGCCATCAATGAATGCCCTGTCGAACAGCTTTTTCAGATACGGCCCGCAAACGGTGTATGGAATTTTTTGGGGGTCGCCCTGCGGAAGCTGCGATGGCTGCAAATCATTTACTTTAACGCGGTTGGATTTGTCGGTCGGGTGCTCGATAAACAGGGCATTCGCGCCCATCGACAAATCTTCATCTTTGACAGGATCGGCGTCGTGAATTTTTTTGCCCCGCAAAGGATGGCGGTAAAGCAAGTACATGTAAGCCAAGACGGCCAAAGCGTGCCGGTCGGTTTGAATGCAGGGCAGCTTGCGCGCAGGGTTGATGGCATTATTCAGCACCATGGGCAAATGCTTGGTGGCGAGGACTTCGGGCGCTATGAAATCCGGCGTCCCGATAACTTCGGGTGGATACTTCCCCGGAACTACAAGCCCATCTATATCAATTATTAGCCCACTCCCGCTGGTGCATGGGTCAACCAGCACATTGTTGCACGACAAATCGGAGTGGGCAAGCCCTGCGGCGTGAAGACGGCGAATGGCACGGCTGATATTTATCAGTATTTGAAAGTATTTAAACCAGTCGCCGCGCTCTTGAGGGTCGAGATGCCTGTTTTGATTTTTTGCCGAAACAAACCACTTGCCATTCTTTTCTTTGCCCCTAATGCCAAGAAAATCATTGTTGATAGACCCTTTGGCAAAGAAGAAGTTGCTCGGATAAAACGGCACAACAATTCCAATCAGCCCGCCATGCTGCACAACCTTATCCGGCCACGCCAGCAGGTTTTGCCAGTAGCTACCTCCCACTTGGTTGAAGATGCGCTCTTTGTAGCTGTTGCAAATGGTTTCCAGCCGGTCTTTGTTTTGCGGATTGTTCAGCTTGGCGTCCCTGAAAAACGCCACGACGTACTGCTTTGTCGGGCTGAAGTATACGTCTTTCATGCCGCCCGACGCTTTTACTTCATCATAAAACTCAACATCGCTCCCGTCGATTGCCTTTATTTTAATTATCTTTGCCATTAGCTAAAAAAGTATTGCTATTGTTCGGTCATCGTGGTTACCTTTCGACCAGAAGTCAAGCCAGCGGAGCAGCTGGGCTGCCGACTGCTCGCTGCTGTCCAAAAAGCTGACTTTGGCGTTGTCTTCGTTGTGGCCGTTCAGGTCGTCCCAGAGCGCGTTCCACTTTTCAATCTTGTTCAGGTTGGCGTCGGTTTCAAACTTCGGGTCGGTAACGCCGTCGCTCATCAGGACAACGGCCGTAAAATCTTCGACAACTTCAAAGCGGGTTCGCACCCTGTCGCTAAAAACTTCCGGCATGGTGAGGAAGCGGGTTTGCCCTGCAAATTCGCCGCCATCGGGCTCGCCAAGTATTTTCAAGCGCTGCGGCTCTTTGCGGTAAATCCCAATGCCACCGTCGCCTACCCAAAACGCGCCTACAAACCAGCCAAAATCAAACTTTTTGCAAATACTTATCAGCAAAGTTGTTGCGTATTCTTTTGGGGCTCGCCGGTTCGCTGCCGCCTCTTTTTCGATGCCGATTTTTGCCGCCCACGCTGCTTTTGCCAAAATTTCGCTGTGCAGCGAGCGGTACAAATCGGCCCGATTTTTTTCCGACTTATCCTTAGCGTATTCGCCTATGGCACAGTCCAGCACATCGGAAAACCCCTCCTTTGCCAGCTGATTTGCGCAAACCTCTTTTGCCGTTTGGCAGGCAACCTGCGAGCCTTTGCGCGAGTAGTTCGCCGACCCGGCGCCGTCGGCAACCACCATTACGTACCACTCCGTTTGGCTATCGAAATGCAGGGCAAAATCGTCGTCGCGCGGCTTCCCTTCGATGGCGTGCGAGCGCCCGCGCTGGCTTGCCGCAACCATGCTCTTGCGGGGAATTTCTTTTTTGCCCAAGCCAAGAAACCCGTCTTTAACCGTTTTGGGCTCAACCTTTAAAAACGCTTTGTCCGAATCGGGCTTGTAGTATTCAACATCTTCGGGCGTAGGAATATTTTTACTCCAAAGCTCGCGCGGGTCGGGGTTGATAATGAACATCACCTCGCGCGACAAAAGCGGCTTGCCGACTTCCCAATCCTTTCGCTTGAACTTCATTTCAACCTTATGGTCGCCCGATTTCGTCGGCACACCTTTTATTTTGTGCTCCTCCGGAAAATATTGCAGCCCAATAGCCTCCAAATTTTCAAACAAAATCTCGGCTATTTCGGGCATTTGCAATTTCTCAGCGTCAAAATCAACCTCATACGGCTGGTTGATTTTCCCGTTGGGGAACGTAATCTGCCTGTTTTTGATTTGATGCTGCAAGACCTCCTGCTTTCTCTGCTCCTCATGAAGCGGAGTGGCTGCCCCGAATTTTGCCATATCTTTTGGCGCTTCTGTTGAAATTTTTGGCGCTTCCGCAGCGGCTGCTTGCTCCGAAACAGCGGCTGCTTGCTCCGAAACAGCCGTTATTTGCTCTGAAACAGCCGCTGCCGGCTCTGAAACAGCTGCTGCCGGCTGCGAAGCAGCCGCTGCCGGCTGCTCTCCTGCTGCTTCGATTGGCAGCGCTTCTTCGGCAGGCTTGACAACCTGATCTTTCCACAGGTCAGCTAAAAATGATTTGATTTCATTTTCATTAGCCTCAAGGAAATCCGTAATTTGATTTTCATCTGCCGACATGCCTGTTTTTTTCAAATAATTTTTGATGGTCTCCATATTTTACCCCCTTGTTCTTGCCACATCCAAATCGCCGCCCCCCAGCCCGTACTCCGCCTGCTGACCGCACCACGGGCAGGTTTGCACCCTGCTTTCGCTGCCGCAATGGATGCCGCCGCAGCTGCAGGTGCTAAAACCATACTGATTTCCGCAGCAGGGGCAGGCCGGAAAACCTTGCAGGCGGCTGGTGTTGACTTTTCCTACCGCTTGCCGCCCTTCCGCCAGCTCAAAGTAGGAGCTGTCGACGGGAAACGCGCCAACCAGCCTGTAGCTCCTCAGCTCGTGCTGATACTTGATGAGGTAGTGACGCTCTGTGGTTTGGCATTTTGCCAGAATTACCGCAAAATTGTCGTCAATTTTTGCCGGCAGGTACTTGTCCAGATCGATTTTGACCAGCGCATCATCCTGTATTGGCGCAAGCTGCAGCTCATCGCTGCCGGCCTCGCGCACGCTCACGCTGCTCGTTTTGATGGAGGCCGTTACCCATTTAAAAAACTGCCGAAACGATGCGGCATCGGTACTTTTCAGCGCCAGCACGTTTTCGGTAATTTTCCCAAAAATATTCAGGTTGGCGTTGTCGCCGAGCGAAACAACAACAAGGCTTGCGCGGCGGCGGTACCCGCGATTCCAGCGGTCAAACGCGGCCTGATATTCATCGGTCGGGTTGCCGTCGGTGAACAGAAAAACTATCGGCTTCCAGTCGCCTTTTGCTTCTGCGGTTGTTTTTTGAACGGAGGCCTCAACGTCGTCCATCAAGAATGCCAGCGCATTTCCGAGCGAAGTGCCGCCGCCAACGGGCAGCTTGGGCGGATAAAACTGCGTCAGCTCCAGCAGCGGCGTCAGCTTTTTCGCTTTGCCGGCAAAGGCAATAACCGAAACAAATACGGTTTCCAAGGCGTAAGGGTCTGCCCGCAGCGCTTTTACTATGGTGGCGATGCCGTCCTGTACCTGCTCAACCGGATCGCCAACCATCGACTCGGATACGTCTACTAAAAAATAAATGGGCAATCGCCTCATAGGATTTTTACTAAAATTAATAGTATTATCAGCAGAACAACCTGCGACATGTCAACCGCAATACCGCTACCCACCTGAGCGGGTTTCGCTATTTTCTGCAGAAGGTTCAGCATCGGCCGAAATATCCGCTCAAAAAATTGAAAGGCAACTTGGCATTTCCCTGTCAATTTTGCCTTGTGGGGCGTTAGCTTTGAGTAGAGAAACAATGCCACAATCAGCGCATTTGCAAGTATGTAAAGTAACCATTTCATTTTTTCTGTTTTTTAAACTATGGTATGCACCTCCGGCGGCGGCGGCGGCAAAATTATTTCATCTGCCGCGCCAACACTCCGATTTCCAACGCTGACGGACGCCGAAACCCATTTAAAGAAGCTTCTGATGGTGGAGCTGTCGGCAGTATCCATATTTACAACGCTACCGGCAAACTGCTCTACATTTTCCTTTCGGGGGTTATGGCCAACCAAACAGGCAACAATGCTGCCAAAATGCTTTTGCTTAACCACGGGGATGATTTGCTGAAACAGCTGCGAATCGGAAGCTCGGCCATCGCACATCACAAACAGCAGCGGCATCCAGTCGCCCTTGCGTTCGGGCGTGCTCAGCACCACCTCCGAATCAATCTTTTTGCACATAAACTCCAGCGCTTCGCCCAGATGCGTACCGGCCGCCGTGGGTTGAGCAATGGCGGGGATTTGCATATTTTCGAGCTCGGTAAGCGGTAAAATCTGCTCGGGGTAGCGGTTGAACGTGATTACGCTCAAATGCACCGATTCCAGCGCAAACGGGTCTTGGCGCAGGGAGGATACCATCGTTTCCAAGCCTACTTTTATCGCCTCTATTGGCTCGCCGCGCATGGCGCCCGATGTCTGAACCAAAATATATACCGGCAATCGTCTCATTTCTTACCATTTACAAAGATTGAAAGCAGCAAGCCCAGCAGCGAAGCGCCTACTTTTCGCTCCACGCCCTGCCGCGTGGTAGGAATACCGGTACGCCTTGCAAAGCTTTGCCGGGCGCCGGTAATCCCCAGCGCTCTTTTCCACGAAAAAGTTAACCCCGGAATGGTTGATTTCTTTGCCATTACACCACCACATTTACTTCAGGCGGCGGCGGCGGCAGCTCGCCAACGCCACCCAGCTCCTTGCCGCTATCCACCTTCTGGCTGCCGGTGCTTACCGAAGCCGAAACCCACTTGAAAAACGCTCTGATAGCCGAGCTGTCGGCAGTATCCAGCTGAACAACACATTCCGTAATCTGCTTCAGCACGTTGGTATCGGCAGCCTGACCCGCAGCGCAGGCAACCACTATGCCGGTTTTGCGCTTTTGGAGCTCGGCCAGACCTTTTTTCCAATCGTCGGTTGGCCCGCCGTCGGTCATAATGAACACCAGCGGCTTCCAGTCGCCTTTGACCTCCGCCGTGGTTTTTGCCACTTCGCTGTCGATTTTCTTGGCAAGCAGCTTCAGCGCATCACCCAGCGCTGTTAGCCCATTTGCCTGAATGGAAGGCACCTGAAATGCCGTCAATTCGGTGAGCGGAACAACCTGCTTGGCGCTGCTGTCGAACGTGATAATGCTTAAATACGCAGTCTCGAGCGCATAGGGGTCTTGCCGCAATGCGCTCACTAACGTCTGCACGCCTGTTTCTACGGCGGCTATCGGCTCGCCCATCATAGAGCCGGAGGTGTCGAGCACCAAATAAACGGGTAATCTTCTTGCCATTGCTATAAATATTTAGATACTACTGTTGCTAAGGTGTCCTGCAAGCTCCGGTCGCGGGTTGCTTCGCCGATAGCGTTAAATTTCCATTCGCCGCCGCGCTTGTAGAATACCCCCATGACCATCGAAACGCTGCCCGCAAAGCTGGCGTCGTTTGCAATGTCGTAGGCGGCAAATACTTCCTTTACGCGGCTCGGCGTTCCCTCATAAATCCGAATGGAGGCAAAAGGAATTGCTTTAAAGTCGTGTCCTCTAAAGCTGTTCAGCACAAATGCGATTTTGCTTACCGCTGCGGGAAGCTTCGCCAAATCTACCGTAATAACTTCGTTATCCAGACCGTCGTCGCCGCCCATATCGCCGGTCAAATCGTCGCCGCTATGGCGGATGGAGCCGTTTTTCGATTGCAGCTTGCCAAAATAAACTATTTCCAGCGTCTTGTTGCGCTCATCAAAAGTGGCGCAGCTTGCATCCAAGTCAACGGCTTCCATTTTTTTCCCCCAGACGCCTTTTTTTTCAATGGCGCCCCAGTTAACGCCCACGCAAATGTTTTGCAGCTTGCCGCCGCCGCCGCTCTTTTCGAGGTTAATTCGCTGACCTTTTTCCAGCTTGATAGCCATAGTAAGCCCTCCGTTTTTAAGTGTATTTACTTAAATAATCCTCCAGACCGCCCTTTTGTCCGGCGCCAACGGCTTCAAATTTCCATTCGTTGCCCCGCTTGTAAATGCGCCCGAACTCAACGGCTGTTTCTACCGAAAAGTCCTCATCCAGCTCGTACTTCAGGATTTCCTCGCTGGCGTCGGGGTTGTAAATTCTTACAAACGAATTGCGCACCTGCCCGAAGTTCTGATGGCGTTCTTCCGCCTTGTGGATGGTGACCACGATGCAGATTTCCGTAGCGTTAGGGTTAATTTTTGACAAATCTACCTTAATGCTTTCGTCGTCGCCCTCGCCTGCGCCGGAAAGGTTGTCGCCGGTGTGCTCCACCGCCCCGTCGGGCGACTTAAGGTTGTTGTAAAACACGAAGTACTCATCGGACAGGCATTTTTTGTTTTCGCCGAGAATAAACACCGAAGCGTCAAGGTCAAAGTCAACGCCTGTGCTCGACGAGTTGGCGTCCCAGCCCAACCCCACCACAAATTTGGGGAGAGAAAGCGCAGCTCGCCCCCCTTTTTCCAAGCTTATTGCCATAATTTTAGCTGTTTTAAGTGTTCGCTATAAATCCAAGGCGGGTGGAAATTTTTTTGCCTTGCTTTTAAGATTTGCCAGCAGCGCCTTTTCTGTTCCGTCCAGCTGGCCGTCGCCCTGAATTTTGGCAAGCAGCCATTGGGCTTCGTCGTCGTCAATTTCGCCGGGCGACGCTTCGTCTTCCAAAAGAAAGCTCGTAATCGATTCTACAAAAAGCGCCTCCCAGCTGCTGTGGTTGGCCTTGCCCGAAACGGCGTCGTTCAGCTCGAAAAGAAATTCGGCCTCCTCCCTGTCAATTTTGCCATCGGCATACAGTACTTCGCGAAGCTGCTTTACTTCGGCCTCATCGATAACGCCATCGGCTAGAATGGATTTTTTTAGCTCTTGTAATGTGCTCATTTTTCAAATAATTTAAATGGTAAATAAAATAAAAATGCAGATTTTAAAGTTACTTATATTTACTTACTACTTATTCAAGTTTCCCACATTTTACAAATGTCAGAATGATAAATAATTATAAAACAATCCAATATGTAAATCATTAATAATATGTGGATTAATAATGACATGTTTTAATGCTTCCAAACAAACAAGTTAGAAAAATCAGTAGTATGCGTCTTGTGTTTTTCGATAAATTGGAGCGGCTATTGTGCGCTTTACATGTCTTTACAT
>JAIROF010000164.1 GCA_031257655.1 Prevotellaceae bacterium
ATCCGAAAGCCATCCTGTAGAATTTCGCAAGGTAGAGCTCTTGCCGATTGAGCAAAATCGTTGACGTTGCGCCGCTATACGCTCTGCGGTCAAAAGCTGCGATTTGTTTTTTAGCGCACAGAGGGCGCAGATTTTTATGATTTGCACAGATTTTAGCCATTTGGCTGCGCCGAGCTCCGCTCCGGTTCTTCGGCTGCGTAAATCATAAAAATCTGCGCCCTCTGTGCGCTATTTTTACGCAACGCTATATTAAAAGCCTTTCCCGTGCTGCTTTTTTGCGATGACCTCTGCCGAGAGGTTAATCAGCATGGTGATGACAAACAGGATGCACCCCAGCATAAACAGCGATTGGTAGTGCGCTCCGCCTGCGGGCGCTTCGCCCAGCTCGGCGGCGATGGTGGCGGGAATGGTGCGCACAGGCTCGAGCAGCGAGTGCGGCATGACGGCGGCGTTGCCCGTAACCATCAGCACCGCCATCGTTTCGCCCACGGCGCGACCTATGCCGAGCACCACCGCTGCCGTTATCCCGGAGGCGGAGTAGGGGATGATCACCTTGTAGATGGTTTGCCAGCGCGTAGCGCCAAGCGCAAGGCTGGCCTCGCGCAGGGTTTTGGGCGTGTTGCGCATGGCGTCTTCGGCAATGGTGATGATGGTGGGCAGCGCCATGATGGCGAGTATCAGGCTGCCGGCAAGCGCGGTTTCGCCTACCGGCAGGTGGAGCGCCCGCTGAATGTGCGGCACGAGCACCACCAGCCCAAAAAAACCGTACACCACCGACGGTATGCCGGCCAGCAGCTCAATGGTCGGCTTAAAGAGCTTGCGGATGCGCTCGTCGGCCAGCTCCGAAAGGTAAATGGCAACGCCCAGCCCCAGCGGTAGGGCTATGAGGATGGCAAAAAGGCTCACCAAAAGCGTCCCCAGCACCAAGGGCAGCGCCCCAAGCTGAGGGGCTGGCGTGGCGGTGGGAAGCCACTCCCGACCCGAAAAGAAGTCCTCCGGCGAAATGCTGCCCGCAAGCAGCTCCTTCACAGACGCATCCCCTGCCGGCAGGTACTGCTGCGGAAGAAAGGCGATGATGTTGGGGTTGCCGGCAATAACCTCGCCCAGCTTTTGCGGAAGCAGCGCGTAGTCATCCCCCAGCTCCTCGTCGGCGTAAAGCGAAAAAATTTCGTCGAAGCGAAACGGCACAATCTCCCCGCTTTGCCCCCCCAGCGCCTGCCAGTCGGTAATCTCGGCGTCGAAAATTTTCTTGACTTGCGCCGGGTGAAGCGCCTCAACGGGGTTGGTGGCGTGGACGCAAAGCGCATACCCCTTTTCCACCTCGGGACTCCGGAACAAGCCCAGCCCCTCCCTGAACAGAAAAACAATAATCAGCAGGATGGCAAGGCTTGTAACGCTACCGCTCAGGGTGAACAAGCTCTCCACGGCGCCTTCGGCGGCGCGTCTCAACGTTTTTTTCATGCGGCGCACTTTATTTTCTTTTCGAGCAAATGTACAGGGGGGATATTACATTTTTTTTACGCCGCTGCTACAAAAATGTTACGGAGGCGCATCCCAAAAAATGCCGCAGGCCGAAATGCTACCCGCAAGGCGCGCCGGGAGGGGGGGCAAAGGTCGCTAAGCGCATTGCCTCCCCTGCGAGTGCTTGCCATTGTGTATGTGTGTGTGGGGGGGGGGATAACGTAATATTTAACACTTTTTACCTCTATAAAAATGGCATCTAACAGGCATATATATAGGTGTTTGGTGAAATTACTTAGCGTAAAAAATACCCCATCGTGCCACCGCTCGGTTATATCGGCTATCTTTGCAAAAATACTTGCCGGATGGGCAACCCCAACTTAACATACGACAATCAGGCTATTTCCGTTGATTGCACGGTTTTTGGGTTCGACGGAAATGCCTTACGTGTTCTTTTGGCTCACCGACGGCGTATGCTGCCTACGGGCGTGGAGACGGACGACCTCAAGCTGCCGGGCAGCCTGATTTCCGACGCCGAAGATTTGCAGAGCGCGGCCTGCCGCGTTACGCGCGAGCTGATAGGGGCGCGGAGCGTATACCTCAAGCAGATGGAGGTGTTCTCCAACCCACAGCGCGTGCAGGGGCAAGAGCTGACCTGGATAAACACCTACTACGGCGTGGCGCTTTCGCGAGTGCTCACGGTGGCTTTTTTTGCCCTGGTTAAGCTCGACGACAAGCTGATGCGCTACACCCGCCGAAAGGACGGTGAGTGGGTGGAGCTGGGCAGCGTGCGAAGGCTCGCGCTCGACCACAACAAAATTCTCATTACCGCAATCGACTACCTCATGAAGCTCTTTCAGCAGGAGCCTATTGCCTTTGAGTTTTTGCCCAGAAAGTTTACCATCAAGCAGCTGCAGCGCCTCTACGAAACGGTGTTTGACATTGAAATTGACAACCGCAACTTTCGCAAAAAAATCCTCTCGCTGGAGTACATACAGCCCGCAGGAGCATGCGAAGAAAAAGTGGCGCACAAGCCGGCGCAGCTCTACGCTTTTGACCGAAACGCATACAAGCGCGAAAATAAAAAAATATTCAAGCTAAACTTTGTATACAAGTAGTGTCACACAGCATAAAACAAAAACAATCGAAATGAAAACCCTTGGAATTGACATCGGCAGCTCGTCTGTGAAGGCAAGCCTGATGGACGCCGACACCGGAGAGGCGCTGGCCAGCGCATTCTTTCCCAAAAGAGAAATGGACATAAAGGCAGAAAAGCCGGGCTGGGCAGAGCAAAGCCCCGAAAGCTGGTGGAGAAACCTGGTGCTGGCCGTGCAAACCGTGGTGGCCACCACCGGCGTAAAGCCCATCGAGGTGAAGGCCATCGGCATATCCTACCAGATGCACGGCCTGGTGCTCGTAGACGAAAACCTCAGCCTTCTCCGCGACGCCATTATCTGGTGCGACAGCCGCGCAGTGCCATACGGCGAAAAGGCCCTGCAGGACCTGGGTAAAGAAAAATGCCTGCTGAGCCTGCTCAACTCGCCCGGAAACTTTACCCTCTCCAAGCTCGCCTGGGTAAAGGAGCACGAGCCGAAGCGATACGCCCGCATAAGGTACTACATGCTGCCGGGTGACTACATGGCTATGCGCCTCACGGGGCGCGCCTGCACCACCGCATCGGGCCTCTCCGAGGGTATTGCCTGGGACTTTTCGGCCAACAGCCCCGCAAAATTTTTGTTCGACTACTTCGGCTTCAACCCAAAAATCATCCCCGAAATAGCGCCAACCTTTGGCGTACAGGGCTGCCTTACCTACACCTCCGCCAGAATGCTGGGGCTTGCCGCCGGGATACCGGTAACCTACCGCGCCGGCGACCAGCCAAACAACGCCCTTGCGCTCAACGTGCTGCACCCGGGCGAAGTGGCCGCTACGGCCGGAACATCGGGAGTGGTGTACGGCGTGAACGGAGCCGCTAAGTACGACGAGCTGTCGCGCGTAAACTCCTTTGCCCACGTAAACCACAGCAGCGCCCAAACGCGCGTTGGCGTCCTGCTCTGCATCAACGGAGCCGCCATCCTAAACGCTTGGCTGAGGCACCACGTAATGGGAGGCGAAAGCATTGGATACGCCCAGATGAACGAGCTGGCGCAGGCTGCACCAATCGGCAGCGACGGGCTGCGCGTCATCCCCTTTGGAAACGGCGCCGAGCGCGTGCTCTGCAACAACGACCTCGGCTGCGCCATGCTTGGCCTTAACTTTACACGCCACGGAAGAACGCACATGATACGGGCCGCGCACGAAGGCGTCGCCTTTGCATTCCGATACGGAATGGACATTATGAACGAAATAGGCATCGAAACGAAAACTATCCGAGCCGGATATGCAAACCTCTTCCTAAGCCCAGTATTCCGACAAACCCTCGCAAACATCACCGGCGCTACCATCGAGCTCTACAACACCGACGGCGCCATCGGAGCGGCGCGCGGCGCAGGAATAGGAGCAGGCCTCTACAAAACCGAAGACGAGGCGTTTGCTACGCTCAAAAAAATTGTCACCGTTACGCCGGAGGAGAAAACCCTCATGAAGAGCCGAAAGGCATACGATGAATGGAGAGAAATCTTGGAAAAACTAAAAACTAAAAACTAAAAACTAAAAACTAAAAACTAAAAACTAAAAGTTGAAAGTTGAAAGTTGAAAATTAATAATTCTACGCTCGCAGGTTGCTCATCTTGCTGATTATTAACATTTTTGCACAATTGTGTTTTTATAAATAAATAAAAATCAGCGATTTTATTAGCAAGTTACACAAATTTCCTTTGTTATCGTTGTATGCCCCGTCCCGCACGGAATAATTGAGAATTGAGAATTGAGAATTGAGAATTTGAAACCGGAATGTCCACGCTATCGCCCCGTCCCCACGGGGACGGGGCGGGGCTGAGGTCTAACAGCATGACATATCACAAAAACGTTGATTTTTAACACTTTGCAAAAATCAAATTGTCGTAAAACGATTGTATTCAATAAATTAATCAACGTGCAAAGGTTGAATTAATAGCAAATAGCAAATAGCAAGGGGCTAAAGGTAAAGGTAAGAGCTGAAAATGGCTGCTTGCGGTAAATTAATCATTTTTTTATTCACCTGTAAAAACTGAAAAATTATGGGACAAAAAGAGTACTTTCCGAATATCGGAAAAATTAAGTTTGAAGGAACAGCGAGCAAAAACCCGCTGGCATTTCGCTACTACGATGCGGAGAAGGTCGTGTACGGCCGCAAAATGAAGGACTGGTTTAAGTTCTCTATGGCGTGGTGGCACACGCTCTGCGCCGAAGGCGGCGACCCCTTTGGCGGGGGAACAAAGACCTTCCCCTGGACGCAGGGCGCAGCGTCGGCGCTGGAGGTGGCCAAGCAGCGGTTGGATGCCGGATTTGAGCTGATGCAAAAAATCGGCATCGAATACTACTGCTTCCACGACGTAGACCTCGTGGACGAGGGCGCCTCCATCGAGGAGTATGAGGCCAACCTGAAGGCCATCGTTGCCTACGCCAAGCAGCGGCAAGCCGAAACGGGCGCCAAGCTGCTGTGGGGAACGGCAAACGTTTTCAGCCACAAGCGCTACATGAACGGCGCCGCTACCAACCCCGACTTTGACGTGGTGGCGCGCGCGGCCGTGCAAATCAAAAACGCCATCGACGCTACCGTTGAGCTGGGCGGGCAGTGCTACGTGTTCTGGGGCGGACGCGAGGGATACGCTACCCTCCTCAACACGCAAATGAAGCGCGAAAAAGAGCACCTGGCAACCCTGCTCGCCAAAGCCCGCGACTACGCCCGCGCAAAAGGCTTCACGGGTACCTTCCTCATTGAGCCAAAGCCGATGGAGCCAACTAAGCACCAGTACGATGTGGATACGGAAACGGTGATAGGATTTCTGCGCGCGCACGGGCTGGACAAGGACTTCAAGCTCAACATTGAGGTTAACCATGCAACGCTTGCCGGGCACACCTTTGAGCACGAGCTGCAGTGCGCCGCCGACGCCGGCCTGCTGGGCTCCATCGACGCCAACCGCGGCGACTACCAGAACGGCTGGGATACCGACCAGTTCCCCGTTGACGCCTACGAGCTCACGCAGGCTATGCTGGTAATTCTGCAAAACGGCGGGCTGGTGGGCGGCACCAACTTCGACGCCAAAACGCGCCGCAGCTCCACCGACCCGGAGGACGTCTTCATTGCCCACATTGCCGGCATGGACGCCTTTGCCCGCGCGCTGGAGAGCGCCGCCGCAATCCTCGAAAAATCGCCCTACAAGAAGATGCTCAGCGACCGATACGCCTCCTTCGATGCCGGAAAGGGAAAAGAGTTTGAGGCGGGAAAGCTGTCGCTGGAGGAGCTGGTAGCCTACGCAAAGACCAAAGGCGAACCCGCGCAAATCAGCGGAAAGCAGGAGCTCTACGAAGCTATTGTGAACATGTACACCTAAGCGCTCAGCGCCGATTTTTTGTTCACGTCCCGATGCAGGGTTAAGCGCCTGCGTTGGGACGTGATGTTTTTTACCCCGTCATGCCGCCGAGCTCCCTATTTCTGTGCAATGCCTTACTCTTCAGAATTAGAGTTCAGAATTTCACATACCTGTTCCCGTGATAGATTTGTTATCTCGGAAATAACTTCTATCGACATGCCTTTATTAGCGGCGTTGAGGACAATTTGGAGGTTTCTTTTTCTTTCGCCGATTCCGATGCCTCTTTCCTCGCCTCTTTGCTCGCCGATTTGGATGCCTCTTTGCTCGCCAATTTGGATGCCTCTTTGCTCGCCAATTTCTATTCCTTCCTTTCTGGAATAACTGGTGAAAAGTCCCATGTTTTTCATGTTCACAAGGCTGATATCATATGCTTTCATCTCTTTTGGTGTTAATTTATTTGTTGGTAATATGTTGTCGTATAAATCAATAAATAGTTCATCATTTATTTCGGCAGGGCGTTCTTCTAACGTTTCTGCCCATTTCAGGGTATATAACCAAAAATCTTCCTTTGTTTTCAGCTCTTCCGACTTTTTATTGAACTTCGTCAGGTCAACTATAATAAAATTCAGCTTATACGAAGCGGTTTGGTTGGTTTCCTCACTCTTCAGGCGTATCCAATCAATGACAACGTCTTTTGACGCTTCGCCTTTTATCATCGGAAAGTTAACGATGGCAATGATATAGATGGCTTTTAGATCATAATGCCATGCCGGCGTTTGGTCTTCGGGCTGCTTGTCGTTTTTACCCTTGCGCTTTCGCGGGGGAATTTGGCCGCGAAGGAGATAGAAGCAATAGTATATCAACCTCTCGAAGAAGTTATCCGGACGCGCATACTGCATTTCTATCAGTATATCTTCACCTTTGTCGGTTTGGCAGCGGGAATCAACGATAATCCGGCGTTCCTCTTCATTGTCGCCCAAATGTTCGACAGACAGATAGCTGAGGGAGTTGATATGAAAATCTTTTACTCTCCTTGATATCACCTCATTCGAAAATGACGCCATCATTTTAGGAATGTTAAATATTTTCTTAAATCCAAAATCCGTACGCGGATTAATGAATACACCTACCGACTTTTTGTCGGATTTCTTCTTGCCGCTATTTTTTCCCTTATTTTTCATACCTCAAAGATTTTGTTATAAACCAAATGCAAAGATATAATTTTATAGAACGCGCCACAAAAAAGGGCTAATTCTTTATCCTCCTACCCTCCCCCACTTCCGCAAACTTCTTCCGCCAGCTCCTTTACGTTGATTCCGCCAAAGTTTCCGGAGCTCATAAAGAGGAACGTTGCCTGCTTGCGCTCCAGCTTTTTCAGCGCTGCCGCCAGCGCGCTGCTGTCCGTAAAGACCTTTACGTCGCCGCCAAAGGCGTTGGCCACGTCTGCCGCCGAAATTTCGGTCAGCTGCTTGTGGCGTACCGTTTCCGGATTAAAGTAAACGCAGGCGGCGTCGGCGTGGCGCATGGCGCCGCGGTACTGCGAAAGAAAATCTTTGGAGAGGCTGCTGAACGTGTGCAGCTCCATGCAGGCGTACAGCTTGCGCTGCGGGAGCTGCTTTTTTACCGCTTCGGTGGTGGCGCACAGCTTGGAGGGCGAATGGGCAAAATCGTAGAAAACGCTTGTGCTGCCGGCTTCCGCCATGAGCTGCAGCCGCCGCGCTGCGCCCGCAAAGCTCCCTATAGCGGCGTAAAAAACGCTACGCGCAACGCCCGCCTGCTCGCAGGCCAGCAGCGCTGCGTTCAGGTTGTGCAGGTTGTGCTCGCCAAAGATTTTGAGCGGCACGCTGCCGCCGGGCGTCGCCAAGCAGCACACGCCCTCCTCGTTCACGTGCGGGTGCGCCTCGTAGCCAATTTTCTTGAGGCTGCCCTTAGCATTTTCGGCAACCGAGGCGCAGGTCTTGTCGCTCCGGCAAAAGATCAGCGCACCGTTGTCCTCTATCAGGTCGGCGAAGATGGCGAACTGCTCAACGTACATCTCCCACGTTGGAAAAACGTTGATGTGATCCCACGCAATGCCCGTAATCACGCCTACGTGCGGGCGGTAGAGGTGAAACTTCGGTCGGGGGTCTACGGGCGAGGTGAGGTATTCGTCGCCCTCAAAGACGGCAATCTTGGTGGCGGCGCTAAGGCTCACCATGGTTTCAAAGCCGCTGAGCTGTGCGCCCACCATGTAGTCGAACGCCACGCCGGCGTAGCGCAGCACGTGCATAATCATGGCGGTGGTGGTGGTTTTGCCGTGGCTTCCGCCCACTACGATGCGCATTTTGCCCTTCGCTTGCTCGTACAGGTATTCGGGGTACGAGTAAACCTTGAGGCCAAGCGCCTTAGCGTGCAGCAGCTCCGGGTTGTCGGCGCGGGCGTGCATGCCGAGGATAACCTCGTCTATTTCCGTCGTGATTTTTTCGGGATACCAGCCTGTTTTTTCCGGCAGCAGCCCTTTGGCGGCCAGCCGGCTGCGGGCAGGGTCAAAAATTTCGTCGTCCGAGCCGCTCACGGAGTACCCCTTTTCGTGCAGCGCCAGCGCCAGGTTGTGCATGGCGCTCCCGCCAATGGCTATAAAGTGAACACGCATGTTGAATTTGCTTAAAATGCTGCCGCAAAAATACATGAAAATCTCAGATTTTCAAGCGTGCGAAATGAAAAAAGGCTAATTCTTTTTTTGATGCGCTATGAAAATTAAGCTCTCATGTTGCGCAGCAAAAGCGTCTCAGCGACGAAGTAGCGGCGACATGGCGCTGTAGAGACGCACGGCGTGCGTCTCGGCGACAAAATGGCGCTGACGCGCAATGCACAATGAGACGCACGCCGTGCGTCTCTACAGCGTTATGCGTCGCACCATGCGCCATTAATCATATATAATCATTCAAATCAAAAAAAAAAACAGCGCTCAGACAGCTATATGCGTAGCCTGAGTTAAGCTCATCCAATGCTTTTCATAGCGCCTCAAAAAAAGAATTAGCCAAATGGGCTAATTCTTTTTTTGAGGCGCTATGAAAAGTTTGTAGAGCATTGGATGAGATTGGCTGCGCCGAGCTTCGACTACCTACGCGCACCGGAATTTTCCTATCCACCTCAAAAAAGATTTTTACCGCTATTTTCACCGCTATTTTTCCCTCGGCAGCGTTTTTTTCTCATAAAAATTTTGTATATTCAAAATCTCTGGCTACCTTTGTATCGAAATCAGAATTGTAACCATTACAAATTTGTGATGAAAAGTCAGGTTGAAGTTGTAAAAAGGTTAGCGCAGTTTGGCGTAAAGCCGTCGCTACAGCGTATAGCCATTATGGGCTACGTGATGGATAACCTGGTGCACCCAACGGTGGATACCGTGTTCAACGGCTTGTCGCCGGCTATCCCCACCTTATCCAAAACGACCGTTTACAATACGCTGAAGCTGCTTGCGCGGCAGGGCGCCGTGCTGGAGCTCAACATCGACGAAAAAAATGTGCGCTACGACGCCAACATTTTTCGCCATGCCCACTTTCGGTGCAAGCAGTGCGGCAGCGTGCACGACGTGCCGGTCGAGAGCGTTGAGGTGCTCACCAAGAAATCCGCAGGCGACCTGCAGATCACCGAAAGCCAGCTCTACTACAAAGGCTACTGCGGCAAGTGCAAGGCAGCGGTGGCAGCGGAGCCCTCGGAGCCCCAAGCGGCAAAAGCCGGCGCATGAGCCGCCGCGAAACAGTAAAAACGAGCATGTTCGTTAAACACAGTAACCATGGATGGAGGTTTACATGCAGACGCCATCCGCAAAATTTTATATTTTTATCAGTATGAAAAAGAAGTGGATTTGTACCGTGTGCGGCTACGTGCACGAAGGGGACGAAGCTCCCGAGCGCTGCCCCCAATGCAAGCAACCCAAAGAAAAGTTTAAGGAGCTTGTGGAATCGGCAGGAGCGCTGAAGTTTGTTGATGAGCACGTGCTTGGCGTTGCCAAGGGCGTAGACCCCGTGGTGCTCGAAGGCCTCAAGGCGCACTTTATGGGGGAATCGACGGAGGTTGGCATGTACCTTGCCATGAGCCGTCAGGCAGACCGCGAGGGATACCCCGAAGTGGCGGAGGCCTTTAAGCGCTACGCATGGGAGGAGGCCGAGCACGCCTCCAAGTTTGCTGAGCTGCTGGGTGAGGTGGTTTGGGATACCAAAACGAACCTCAAAAAGCGCATGGAGGCTGAAGCCGGAGCATGCGAGGACAAAAAGCGAATCGCTACCCTGGCCAAACAGCAAAATCTGGACGCTATTCACGACACCGTGCACGAAATGTGCAAGGACGAAGCGCGCCATGGAAAAGGGTTTGAAGGCTTGTATAACCGCTACTTCAAGGAGTAGACAAGTCGGAATGGCGAAAAATTAAAGAAATGGAGAGGCTACCGCTCAGCGGATGGCCTCTCTTTTTTTAGGGGGGAATTTTACTTTTACATTGCGCTCTATCCCATCAATAAGAAAGTAAAATCCGCTACAAGCCCAGGAGGGGCGGCCGGCATCCCCAGCGCGGGGCAAAACCCCACGCGGGCTGTACCGTAGCGGTCGGCGCAGGCCTCGCGTCCGAGGCTACGGTTTTTTGGCGCAGCCGCAGCCGTCAGGATTCCCGGCGAAATTCGATGTACTGTGGGATGCTGGGCTTGTAGCTTTCCTCGTCCCAGAGCGGGCTTGTTATCATCAAGTCTGCGCTGTAGCGGTTGCAGGCTATGGGGATGTTGTGTATCCGGCATTGGCGAAGCAGCATCATGATATCCGCTTCGTGAGGCTGGGCGTTCAGGTCGTCTATCAGGAATACGGCAAGGTCAACCTCCTTGCGTACAACCATTGCCGCAATCTCCGCGTCGCCGCCCAGGGGACCGGAGTTCATGCGGGTAATGCTGGCCGTGAGGCCTTTTTCGCGGTAGGCGTCCTGTATGAGCTTGCCCGTGGTGCCGGTGCAGACTAAGTGATGCTTCGCAAGAAAAAGCGCGTTGAAAACAGCCCACTCTACCATGTCGACCTTGCGACGGTCGTGCGCCACCAGCGCTATTGTAAGACGTTTCTTCATGTGTCCGAAAATTGCTAAGGGTTATGGTGTGTCTTTTGGAAAACCTAATTGTTGATTCAAAAGTACATGAAAAACTTGGGTTTGCCAAGCGCGCGCGAAAAAAGTTTTTTACAGAGGAAAGCGCACACCCCGCTAAGCGGTACGGGTACCGGCCTGGCGCACCGGCTCACAGGCCGAACGCCTTCGCCTGGGGGCGAAGCCTTTTTGCCCCCCAAAAACTTTTTAGGCCCTGCGCTTGTAAAGCTTGGATTTTTCCCGTAAGTTTGCAGCTGAAATTCACCTCCCCTAAACCCCAAAAAAAATTATGAGTACAAAAACGAAAAAAATCTTGCTTTCCGAGCAAGAGCTGCCCACGCAGTGGTACAACATCGTTGCCGATATGGCCAACAAGCCTTTGCCCCCCCTGCATCCCGGCACTAAGCAGCCGCTGGTTGCCGCCGATTTGGAGCCTATCTTTGCCAGGGAGCTATGCCTGCAGGAGCTCACGCAGGAGCGCTACGTTGACATCCCCGAAGAAGTGCGGGACGTTTACAAAATCTACCGCCCCACGCCGCTGGTGCGCGCCTATGGCCTCGAAAAGGCGCTGGATACGCCGGCGCACATCTACTTCAAAAACGAAAGCGTAAGCCCCGTGGGCTCGCACAAGCTCAACTCGGCGCTGCCGCAGGCCTACTACAACAAAAAGCAGGGCGTGACGCACATCACCACCGAAACCGGCGCTGGGCAGTGGGGCACGGCGCTCAGCTTTGCCTGCCGCCTGTTTGGGCTAAACCTGAAGGTCTTCATGGTAAAAATCAGCTACGAGCAAAAGCCCTACCGCAAGTCGATGATGAACGCGTGGGGCGCGGAGGTCATCCCCTCGCCCAGCAACCAGACCAACGCCGGACGGAAAATACTTGCCCTGCACCCCAGCTCGTCCGGCAGCCTCGGCACGGCCATCTCGGAGGCCATAGAAGCCGCCATGTCTACGCCAAACGCCAAGTACACGCTGGGCAGCGTGCTCAACCACGTTATCCTGCACCAGACCATCATTGGCTTGGAGGCGGAGCGGCAGATGGCCATCGCCGGTGAATTTCCCGACGTGATCATCGGGTGCTTTGGCGGCGGCTCCAACTTCTCCGGCATAGCCTTTCCGTTCCTGCGCTACAAGCTCACGGAGGGAAGAGCGCTGCGCGTAATAGCCGCAGAGCCGGCCTCCTGCCCAAAGCTCACGCGCGGACAGTTTCAGTACGACTTTGGCGATGAGGTGGGGACAACCCCGCTCCTCCCCATGTACACGCTCGGACACGACTTTCAGCCGGCCGACATCCACGCCGGTGGGCTGCGCTACCACGGCGCAGGCGCCATCGTGAGCCAGCTCAACCGCGACAACCTCATCGAGGCGCAGGACATCCCTCAGCTCGAAAGCTTTGACGCCGCTACCCTGTTTGCCCGCGCCGAAGGCATCATTCCGGCCCCGGAATCGGCGCACGCCATCGCCTCCGCCATCCGTGAGGCTGACAAGGCAAAAGCGGAGGGTGCGAAAAAAACAATCCTATTCAACCTCTCGGGGCACGGACTTATCGACATGTCGGCATACGACCTCTACTACTCCGGACAGCTCACAAACTACTCCCTCCCGCAGGAGGAAATTGACAAAAACGTGGCTAAGCTGGAGAAAATCATTTGAAGTAATGGTTAACGGTTAATGGTTAACGGTTAATGGGCTTACGCCGGAAATACCCGCCTTCTCCCCGTAGGCCGTCCCGCAGGGACGGCCTACGGAGCGAGAGGGAGTCCGCCGTATTTTTTAATTTATTAAAACATCAACCATCATATTATGCTGCGCTCGGCATGGTTTTGTGCGAAAATAGCGCGCAAATGACGCAGATTCTTATGGTTTACGCAGATGAAGAACCGGAGCATAGCGGAGCTCGGCGCAGCCAAATGGCCAAAATCTGTGCAAATCATAAAAAATCTGCGTCATCTGTGCGCTAAAAAACAAATCGCAGCTGCCGACCGCGCGGAGTATAGAAAACAATAGAAAACAATAGAAAACAATACAAATCAATAATCCCATCATGAAACGATTATTTCTCCTCCTGCATTTTACATTTTGCATTTTGCCTTCTGCATTTTGCATTTCCAACGACGGCTAC
>JAIROF010000137.1 GCA_031257655.1 Prevotellaceae bacterium
TTTTTGCTGAAATAATCGATTATTAAATTTTGCGAATGCAACATTTTGTTGCGATGGTATTTAGTGATTAAAAAATCCACCACTTTGGGCTGAAACGACAGCTGGTAATACAGCTTATACACATGCCGTTTCGTTTTTATATGGTCGAAAAAGAAATCGATAAAATCTTCCGCTTCCTCGTCGGTAACATGGCTATCGTGGTTTGGGTCAATCATATTTTCAAATTCAGAGCTCAGGTCGTCCCAAATGGTTTGCAGCAGCTCTTCCTTTGACTTAAAATAGTTATACATCAGTCCTTTTGAAATCCCCGCCGACTGCGCAATCTCGTTAATTGACGTCGCATCGTAACCCTTTTCGGCAAAGAGTTTCAATGCTGTTTTGCGTATCAGTTCGCTCTTTTCGCGCCTAATTTTTTCGTACTGTTCCTTTGTTCGTGGCATAATTAATCTTATTATATCATTATAAATCAATATTCTATTCCCATTCGTCGCTGTTTTTGATTGACTGAACGGTCAGGCAAATGTAGAGCTTTGTTTTGAATTGCCAAAACAAGGCCAACAAAAGGTGGGGAAAACTTATCAACAATAATCGCTACTAATGCCGGGAAGTCCCGCTCCGTTATTGGTAACGAAGTGAGGAAACGTAGCGAAGCGGCGTTCGGCGCAGCCAAACTCCCACCGCACCACCGTCATAGGGGAGAAGTGGTGGGAGATTGGCTGCGCCGAACTCCGCTTCGCTACCAATGACGGAGCGGGACTTCCCGGCATTAGTAGCGCACAAAGTCAGGCAACTATGTTCCAGTGGAATGGCTGTTTTTTTTTGATGGTGGGAATTTTCAGGATTATTTTCCGATGCAAAAATTTCTGAAGATATGATTAAGAATATCCGCATCTGCAATTTCTCCGGTAACCTCGGCGAGGCGCTGCGTTGCTTCGCGAATCTCAAAGGCGATGAGCTCTTCGCTCAGGCGGCTGTTCAGCCCGCTGAGCGCGTGCGCCAGCGCCTGCTGTGCGCCGACAAACGCTTCGTAGTGGCGCAGGTTGCTCACAATGCTGCCGTCGAGGTTGTCGGGGATGGCGGCGAGGCGCAGCAGTTCCTGCTCCAGCGCGGCCATGCCCGTCCTGTTTTTTGCCGAAAGCGCCAGCAGCGTGCACAACGGCTGTAGCAGCGCAACCTTCTCCGCCAGCTCGGCCGCGCTTACCCTGTCGGCCTTGTTGAGCAGCGCCACGAGCGATTGCTCCTTGCCCACCTTTTGCAGAAAGAAGCGCAGGGTATGCTGCAATTCGGCGGCGGAGAGGGTAGCGTCCAGCACCGGCAGCACGATTTGCGCCTGCTCCAGCTTTTGGTAGGTGCGCTCAATGCCCAGCTGCTCCACGCGCTCCGCGCCGGAGCGAATGCCCGCCGTGTCGATAAAGCGGAAGAGCGCGCCGCCAAGCGTCACGCTATCCTCAATAGCGTCGCGGGTGGTGCCGGCTACGTCCGACACCAGCGCCTTGTCGTCGTTGAGCAGGGCGTTGAGCAGCGTGCTTTTGCCCACGTTGGGGCTGCCCACAATCACCACCGGGATGCCCTTTTTGATGGCGTTGCCGGCGGCAAACGAGGCGGTCAGCTTGCCGATGGCCTGTATCACGTCTTGCAGCAGCGCTTGGAGCTCCTCGCGGTTGGCAAAGGTTACATCCTCGTCGGCAAAGTCGAGCTCCAGCTCCAGCATGGAGGCAAAGTGCAGCAGCTTTTCGCGCAGCGCCTTCACTTCGGCGGAGTAGCCTCCGCGCATTTGCTGCATGGCTATGCGGTGCATGGCGCGCGTTTCGGCGGCGATGAGGTCGCCCACCGCTTCGGCCTGCGCAAGGTCTATCTTTCCGTTCAGGAAGGCGCGCATGGTAAATTCGCCGGGCTGCGCCGGCTGCGCCCCGCAGTCCACCAGCGCCCGCAGCGCCTGCTGCTGAACGTAGGCAGAGCCGTGGCACGAAATCTCCACCGTGTCCTCGCCCGTGTACGAGGCCGGCGCGCGGAAAACGGTCGCCAGCGCCTCGTCAATCGTTTCGCCGCCGCGGGCAATGGCGCCAAAGTGCACCGTGCCGGCCTTTTGCTCGGCGAGCTTTTTGCCCGAGGGCGAGGCGAAAATTTTGTCGGCAAGGGCCAGCGCCTGCGCTCCGCTCAGGCGGATAACCGCAATGCCACCCGTGCCCGGCGGCGTTGCAATGGCGGCTATGGTGGAGGTAAGGTCTATCAATGCGTTGATTTTTTTCGAGTAAATGCACATAAAAAAGGCTTCCGCTGCGCACACGCAGCGCGGCTACGCCAGCAGCAGGATGAGCAGCTGCGCCGATATTACCCGAAGGAACATGGTAAGCGGGTATACCGTAGCGTAGCCCACCGAAGGGAGGTCGTTTCCGGCGGCGTCGTTGGCGTAGGCCAGGGCGGGCGGGTCGGTCATGGAGCCTGCGATGAGGCCGCTCAGCGTAAAGTAGTTCAGCTTGAGCAGCAGCCGTCCGGCAATGCCCGCCACGGTAATGGGGATAAGCGTAATGAGCGCTCCGTAGCCTATCCACTTGTAGCCGCCGGCGACCACCGTTTCGACAAACCGCTCGCCCGCGCCCAGGCCTACGCAGGCAAGGAACAAGGTGATGCCCACTTCGCGCAGCATCAGGTTGGCGCTCATGGTGGTGTAGGTTATCAGCTTAAGCTTGGGGCCAAAGTAGCTGATGAGAATGGACACCAGCAGCGGCCCTCCCGCCAGCCCCAGCTTCACGGGCTGCGGTATGCCGGCAAAGGTGATGGGGCAGCTCCCCACGATCACGCCTAAGAATATTCCGAGGAAAATCGGGAAGATGTTGGGGGCGTTGAGGCGCTTGAGCGAGTTGCCGAGCTTTTTCTCAACTTCGGCAATGGCGGTTTCCGTGCCCACCACCGTCACCCGGTCGCCTATTTGCAGGAGGAGGGAGGGGTGGGCTACCAGGTCGACGCCCGAGCGGTTGATGCGGGTAATATTCACGCCAAGGCTGCGAATTCTCAGCTGCTCCAGCGACTTTCCGTTCAGCTTCGATTTGGTGATGAGAATACGGCGCGAAATGAGCTGCGGGGCAAAAGTATTCCACTCCACCTGCACCTCCTCGCCGATAAAGGCCGTAATGGCGGGCATTGCCGCCGCCGACGTTACCACCAGCATTTCGTCGCCGAGGTAGAGAACGGTATCGGGGCGCACCGCTTCCACCGTCCCGTCTTTGTGCCGCACGCGCGATATGACGTAGTTTCGGTTGATGAGGTCGTGTATTTCGCCCACTTTTTTGCCGTTGAGAGCCGGATTTCCGAGGCGCAGCGACAGGCGTCGCGGCTCGTCGCGGCTGCTACCCGTGGTGCGGAGGGTGTCTTTCTCCTCCTTTTCCATGTTGATTTTAAACAGGTAGCGCAGCGCAATGATGGCGCCCACGATGCCCACCACCGCCAGCGGGTAGGCCACGGCGTAGCCGGTGGCGATGTCCGGGTTATCGGCCCCGCTCAGGTCGCGGCAGGCCTGCTGCGCCGCGCCAAGACCCGGCGTGTTGGTAACCGCGCCCGACATGATGCCCGCCATCGTGGTGATGGGCAGCCCCGTGAGCTTGTAAATCGCGCACGTAACCAGCACGCCCATTAAAACAACGCTGCCGGCAAGCAGGTTGAGCTGCAACCCGCCCTTCTTGAGCGACGAAAAAAAGCCCGGCCCAACCTGCAACCCTACAGAGTATACAAAAAGTATCAGCCCGAACTCCTGCACAAAGTGCAGCACGTGTCCGTTGAGCCGCATCCCAAAATGGCTGAACGCAATGCCAACAAACAAAATCCACGTAACGCCCAGCGAAACGCCGGCAACCTTGATTTTTCCCAGTAAAATGCCCACGCTGATGACCACCGCGAGTATCAGCACCGACTGCGCTACGCTACCGCCTCCCGGTAGCCCGCCGCCAAAAAATAAGCTTTCTAACCATCCCATGTTTTCTTACACCATAAAAATTGAGCGCAAAAGTAACACTTCTTCACAACATACGCCCCATGATTTGGCGTTAAAAGATAAAAAAACGCAAAAACACGCATGGGGAAAGGGATTCGTAGCCATTGCCGGAAAAAGGAGGAGGCGATTGCTGATTTTTAGCGCAAATGCCGCATGCAAACCCATTATTTTCATAAACAATCTTTCATCTTAACACCCATAAATTCCCAGCGTGTGTAAATTTTAACAATTTAAACAGGCCGTATGCTAAAATATTACGCCAAATCGCAAGGTAACAAAGTGTAGCTGAGTTTCGTCGGCCTCAATATGCACCTGAAGCCCCAAGCTCAGCACCGAGCTCACAGCGCGCCCAAAGGGCAGGCGTATAGCCGGATTCAGGGCAAAGAGACCTGCTGCATCGTCAGCGCTGCCCGAGTTGAGGCGTATGGGGTAAGCCGTAGCGGCGGAGGTAAAGGGCAAAACGGGGGCGTTGGGCAGCAGCTTCCGGCGCATGCCCAAGCCTGCCGAAAAAAGCACCCCGCCCTCCTTAAAATACGCCACATCCGCCTCGCCGGGCTGCTGAGCAGGCTGGGCGTACGCCGTAGCCATGCCAAGCGCAGCAAAAAGCAGGCCTGCACCTAAATAATGCCTCACAAATCGCATGTTTTTATTAGTTAAGAAACGCAAAATAATATTACCAGACGCACCTCATACCCTGAGCTAATCCTACCTTTTCGCCGTAAAAAAGGCTTTTTTCGTTGCTCGCGCTTGGGAAACCAGAGTTTTTCGTGTACTTTTGAGCAGCAAAAAAACCAGGGTTGCTCTATGGCAGCTCTATGGTAAAGAGAAAATGAAACAGCCAAAGAGTAAAACGTCGAAAGCAGCAGCTTGCGTATAAACGTTAACACAAAAAAACACCCTATTTAGATGGCATTCAACCCCAACAGCGCAGGCATCCCCAACGGGCGCTACTTTGCGCTTCCGTTTACTGCAGACAACGCGCTGCTGGCGCTGCTCCCCGTACCGTGGGACGTAACCACCTCGTACCGCCCCGGCGCCGCCAAGGGGCCGCAGGCCATGCTCGACGCTTCGCCGCAGGTAGACCTTTTCGATTTGGACAACGGCAACGCCTGGACGTCCGGCATCTGCACGCTGCCCGAAAGCGCCGAAATACGCCGGCTTGGCAAGGCTGCCCGCAGCGACGCCGAAAAGGTCATCGCCCTGCTCGAAAAAGGCGCAGACGAAGGTAGCCCGCAGCTAAAACCCTGCCTCGACAGGGTAAACCAAGCCTCGGCTACGCTCAACAGCTGGGTGTACGGGCAAACCGCGCAGCGCCTCCGGAGCGGTCAGCTGGTGGGGCTGGTGGGCGGCGACCACAGCGCGCCGCTGGGCTGCATTCAGGCGCTGGGGGAGGTGCACGAATCGTTCGGCATCCTCCACATCGACGCGCACGCCGACCTCCGAAAAGCCTACGAGGGCTTTGAGTTTTCGCACGCCTCCATCATGTACAACGTCATGCAGCGCGTTCCGGCCGTAAAAAAGCTCGTGCAGGTCGGCATTCGCGACCTCTGCGCAGACGAAGCAGCATTGGCTGCCGCTAACCCCCTTATAGCCCAATTCAACGACTACTACTTGCACGAAAACCTGTTCAATGGTGTAGCCTGGGCAGATTTATGCGACAAAATACTTGCATTTTTGCCGCAAAAGGTGTACATTAGCTTTGATATTGATGGGCTTTCGCCCGATTGCTGCCCCCATACCGGCACGCCTGCCCCCGGAGGGCTTACCTTTCACCAGGCAAGCTTCCTCATCAAGCAGCTGGTAAAGCAGGGCAAAACGATTGTGGGGTTTGACCTCTGCGAGGTAGCGCCCGGGCGCGACGGCAGCGAATGGGACGCCATAGTAGGCGCGCGGATGCTGTACAAGCTGTGCGGATTTTGCATACGCTCGCACGGCGATAGGCCGAATCGGGCTGCCTGATTCACCTGCTGCCGGCTAAAGCCGAAGACCTTGCTCCGTGCACCCCTGTGAAACCGCTGCGCACCGCTGGTGCAATAGTAGCACAGCGGGGCACAGCGGTTTCACAGCGGAGCACGGAGGGCTTACGCCGAAATCAGAACGCCGGACGGCTTAATAATTATAGAGTAGACAACCTGCAAAAGTTGAAAGTTTAATTTTACCAAATCCCAACAGCTATGATCCATAAATCACGAATCGCCAAGGCCAGAAGGGTGCTCAACCAAATGCGCAGCGCGCGGAGCATCGTAAGCCCCTTTGCCAAATTTCTAAAGCAGCAAACCACAGGCGGTATTCTGCTGCTCCTTTTTAGCGCCATTGCCGTTGCCGCAGCCAACATTCCGTCGTTGCAGTGGCTGCACCACTTTTGGGACAAAGACCTCACGCTGACGTTCAACTTCAACGCCAGCTTCCTGCCCCTGCACACCGTGAGGGAGTGGATCAACAGCGGGCTTATGACCATTTTCTTCTTCTTTCTGGGCCTGGAAATAAAGCGGGAAATGGTAACCGAATGGTCGTCGTCGCGCAGCGTGCGGCTGCCCATATTCGCCGCCATTGGCGGAGTGGTGGCGCCGGCAGCCATTTACTTTGCCGTTGCCCTTGCCGGCGGCAGCAGCGCCGACAGCGCACCGGGATGGGGCATGGCAACCACCACAGGGCTGGCCTTCACCATTTGCATGCTCACGCTGCTCAGGTCGCGCATCTCGCGCGGCGTTAAGGTGCTCATAACGTCGGTAGCCATTATCGACACCCTTGCTACCGTTACCGTGCTCTCCCTGCTATACCCCACCCACGCCATCTACATCGGGTTTATCGTAGCCGCAGCGGCCATTGTCTGCGCGCTGGCGCTGCTCAACCGCCTGCGCGTCAACTACGCATTCCCCTACTTAGTGCTGGGAATTTTGCTGTGGTTCTTCGTGCTGCGCTCCGGCATACACGCCGCCCTTGCCGGCGTAATCTTGGCGCTCACCATCCCATCGAGCATACGAATCAACCAGATTCGCTTCTACGCCCGCAGCAAGTTCATGCTCGAAAAATTTAAGGAGGCCTACAACACCGCCACGCCGCTGCTCAAAAACGAGCAGGAGCAGAAGCAAGTAGACAACATCTTGCGCGAAATAAACAACGTCACGCCGCTCATTTTACGCGCCGAAAACGCCGTGTACCCCTGGGTGCACTTCTGCATCATGCCGCTCTTTGCGCTGGCCAACATCGGCATCATCATCAACCCCGCGTCGGTAGAGCTGCTCACAAGCGCCACCGCCCTGGGCGTCTTCCTGGGGCTTACGCTCGGCAAGCCCGTGGGCATTACGCTGATGAGCTTCGTAGCCGTCAAGCTCAAGCTGGCAGCCCTCCCCGAAAAAGCGCGGTGGACGGAGATCATCGGCGGCAGCGTGCTGGCAGGAATGGGATTCTCCATGTCCATATTTGCCGCAGCTGTGACTTTTAGCGGCCTGGATGTGGCTGATTTGCAAAATTTAGGAAAACTCATAGCGCTAATATCAACCTTATTTGCAGCGCTTTGCGGGTGCATTATCATTCTTGCCGCCTGCAAAAAGCATACTTCATACGCCACCTGAACTTGATTTCACTTTTTTTTTATACCTTTGCCCCACTAATTTCTTTATCAAATAAAACCGTAAATAAAACGAGCATGTTCGTTAAACCATTATCAAAAATGAAATTCACATGCGAACTTCATTTAACAATTACACACAAAAAAAATATCTACCTAAATGAAAATGATTAGAACAGGCATTCTGACAGCAGCCTTATGCGGCATGGTGTCTATTTCGTGCACTTCCGGCGGGCTGAACGCCAAGAGCAGCGCTCTCGACTCGGTAAGCTATGCTTTTGGCATCAACATTGGCCAAAGCTTAAGCAACGTAAAAATCAAAGGCCTCAGCGTTGACGCCATCGCCCAGGGAATCCGCGACGTGCTGAGCAACGACGGAGAAAATGCCGCGCTCACCAACGAAGAAAGCATCGCCATCATTGAGAGCTTCTTCAAAAAGATGCAGGAAGAAATGCTTGCTCGCAACCTCAAAGAAGGCGCAGATTTTCTGGCAAAAAACAAGACCGAAGAGGGCGTGATAACCACCGCAAGCGGCTTGCAGTACAAGATCATCACCGAAGGCGCCGGCCCCAAGCCCGCCGAAACCGACGAGGTGGAGGTCAACTACCGCGGCACGCTGCTCTCCGGCGACGAATTTGACTCCTCCTACGAGCGCGGTCAAGCCGCAAAGTTCAAGCTGAATCAGGTTATCAAAGGTTGGACAGAAGGATTGCAGCTCGTAAACGAAGGCTCCAAAGTGCAATTCTGGATCCCCGCAGAGCTGGCCTACGGCGAGCAGGGCGGCGGACGCATTGAGCCAAACTCAACCCTCATTTTCGAGGTTGAGCTGTTAAAGGTGAACAAAAGTGCAGAGTGAGAAAGTGTCTGAGAAAAGGTCGCTGAGCACATAAAAGTAGCGGCATGGCGTCCGCTACTTTTATGCGCTTAGCCCCCAATTTGGCGACCTGGCGGTCATTGGTTTTTCAACGCTGCGCAAATTTTTTTTAGCGCTATGATGATTTCTGTTTTAAATTTCGGCATAGCAGCGGCTCCGCTTAGGCGGACTGCTCGGGCTATGCTCCCCATAGCCGCTGCAACCCTGCTGGTGTGCAGCTGCCAAGCTCCGCAAGAGCCTATTCGATACACCACCATTTGCGCTACGCTCAACGAAGCGGTAGCGGTGGGCGATACCGTGTGCTACCCCCGGCAATTTTACCGCTACCCGCAGCTGCACCGCATGGCCAACACTGCGGCGCAAGACGCCCTCAACCGGCTGCTCAAGCTGGCGGATTTCGACGGCCTGCAGGCCGACGCCCAGTACCGCAACGTGCAGCGGCTGGATAGCCTGCCCTCCTTTGAGCACGAATACATGTACTCCTGCGACCGGATACAAATCAGCTGCCTGAACGACGAGCTCATATCGTACAGCGGCCTGACAGAATATAGCGGCGGTGCGCACCCCAGCTTTGCGCTCCGCAAAGCGCGCACCCTTGCCCTCAACACCCTGCAACCCATACCGCTCAACGACCTGTTTGTAGGCGACTACAGGCCATTTTTCAAAGCCTGCCTCGCCTCCTCGGAGCAGCTCGCCGGGTTTGTAAGCAACAATACCGTTGAGATCAACGAATGGGACGCCTCCTGCAACGATATCCTCGACGCGCTGCTGGTACACGTCGACACCATGAGCACCTCGGCCAACATGCTGGTGGGCGACGCCGCGCTAAGCATCGTGCAGGTCGATTTTCGCGATTTTGGCTGCCCGGAGGTCATGCGCGGCGTAGTAGAGGTGCGCATACCCTACCCTGCGCTTGCCCCGTACATCAACCCAGCGGGGCCGCTGCGGCATTTTTTAGGCCAATGAAGCCAAAAGCGCACTCCGGCGGTACTCAGAAAGAGCAGGTGGCCGAAATGTTCGACAGCATTTCGCGGCAGTACGACCTGCTCAACCGCCTGCTTTCGCTGGGCGTTGACCGATGGTGGCGGAAAAGCATGGCAAAGCGCGTGCGGCGGCACAAGCCCCAAAGCGTGCTCGACGTGGCCACCGGCACCGGCGATTCGGCTATAGCGCTGAAAAAATGCGGCGCCGCGCGCATTGTGGGCGTCGATATAGCAGAGCAAATGCTGAAGCATGCCCGCAAAAAACCTGCGGCGGCGGGCATCGAATTTGTCAAAGCCGACGGTGAGCGCCTCCCGTTCGACAACGGCTGCTTTGACGCGGTGACCATTGCATTCGGCATCCGAAACTTTGAGCAGCGCCGGAAAGGCCTGCAGGAAATGCAGCGGGTGCTCAAGCAAAACGGCCTGCTCGTTGTGCTGGAGCTCTCAATGCCGGCCAACAGGATCATGCGACGCCTGTACAAGCTATACTTTTTGAGGGTCGTACCTGCGCTGGGAAAGCTGGTTTCGCGCAACAGCTACGCATACCGCTACCTGCCTTGCTCGGTTGACGAATTTCCGCCACAACAAGCGTTTGCGGCCGAAATCAAAAACGCGGGCTTTGAAAGGGTAAAAGCAACGGCGCTGAGCGGAGGATTAGCGACCATATACGAAGCGAAAAAAAAGTGAAAAATTACAGCCTATTCATAGCAGCTGCGGTAGGGTTTTGCACCGCCGTTGATGCACAAGATAAATCATCCTTAGTCCCTAACCCCGGTAACAATGGGACGGGAAAAATTGTGCGGGCAGCAGATGCTGCCCAGCTCAAAAGACCTCTGTACACCCCAAGCAGATTCGACGACAAACCGCCGGGATTCCCCAACAAGCTCATCTCAAAGCCATTTACGCAGCAACAGTACGACTATACCAAGCGCCTGCACTTCGGCTTTGTGGTGTCGGCGAGCGCGCTCGACTTCAAAATTATCAGCAACAAGCAAACACAGCACGACTTTGGAGATGGGGAGTATAACTACTTTACAGATGTAACGGCGCTCTCGCCGGCAATGGGGGTAGCCGCCCTAATGGACTACCGCATCAACCACTCATTTAGCCTCCGCCTACAGCTGGGGCCAACGTTCGGCTCGCGCACCATAACCTACTATGACGCAGATAAGGATAACGAAATCAACGAAATCATGCACATGGAATCGGTGCTGATAGAAGCGGCCTTCCTGCTAAAGTACAAAGCGCTGCGGCATAGCGACGTCAGACCCTACATTATAGCCGGGCTTACCCCCACCTGCGACGCAGCGGCATTCAAAAGCTTCAACGAAAAGAGACATATCTACATCGCTCTTAACCCGTTTGACCTGGCGCTTGCCTCCGGATTTGGCGTGGACATATATGCGGACTACTTTAAATTCTCACTTGAGCTAAAATACGTTATGGGTATGACGAATAACCTATCCACCAAATCGCTGGATGAATACGTAGAATACACCAATGCCATAGACAAAATGTATTCGCAAGCGTTCGTGCTTTCAATCATTTTTGAATGATATGCCCCCTGCGAACCGGAGCTCTCCTGGCCCTGCTCACCGCTACGACGGCTACAGCCACGGCTACAACGGTCGCCAACGCCCCGCCCGCCGACAGCAGCGCCGCGCCGGCATACGCCTTTGCCACCGTAAAGCGCATCGACGCGACGGACGAACAGCAAGAGTGGCTCCGCAAGGCCGGCATTGACCTGAAAAAATTTGAGGGAAAACCGGCCGACAAGTCGCTCATGACCGGCGTGCTGCAAAAGTTTATCCGCCACTGCGAAAACAACGGCTACCCCTTTGCCCGCGCGCAGCTCGGCAACGTTCGCATCGACTCGGGCTACTTCTACGCCACGCTGACGCTCAGCCGGGGAAACCTCATCACCATAGATTCGCTAATCGTAAAGGGGGCAGCGCGCGTGCGCCCCTCCTTTCTGCAAAAGCACCTGGGGCTGCGCAAGCCTCGCCTCTACTCCGAAACCTTTGTGAACGATGTGGACAGGCGAATAAACGAGCTGGCCTTTGTGAGCACGGCGCAGCCCTCGGCGGTGGAGTTCCGGCAGCGCTCGTCAACGCTGTACACCTACCTGATGGCAGGCAAAGCCAACCGCGCAAGCGGGATGGCCGCCTTTAGCACCGACGAAAACGGTAAGCTGCAGCTGAACGGCGAAGCGTCGCTCTTTGCGGCAAACCTCTTCAAAGGCGGCGAAGAGCTTGGTCTCGACTGGAGCAGCCCGGACAAAAAAACGCAGCTGCTGCGCGTCGCCGCAGGCATACCCTACCTCATCCTGGGGACGATTGGCGCGCACGCGCAGCTCGACATGGAGCGCCGCGATACGCTCTACATGCGGGTTAACGGACGCTTAGGCCTATCGGCACAGGTGAGCCGACACGCAAAAGCCTCGCTGTTTGCCGAGCTACAGCAGCACAGCAACACCGCCAACACCCTGCAACCCGTAGCGGTGAACCTTACGCTCTACGGCGCCGACCTCACCATCCGCAGCGCCAGCCACCCGCAGTTTCCCCGCAGCGGCTACGCGGCCTACCTTGCCCTGGCCGCCGGCAAGCGCAGCGTAACCACCTCCGCCAACAGCGCCACCGGCGTGAGCGTGGAGGGTACGGTCGACGCCTCGAGGCACTTCTTGTCAAGCCGGCGCACAAGCATTTTGGCGCGGGTGCAGGGAAAAGCAAAAGCCGCCTTTTCCGGCGCCGCCGGCGAGAGCCTGCTCCAGAGCGAGCTGCACAGCATTGGCGGCGCGGCTACCCTGAGAGGCTTCAACGAGCGAAGCATCCTCACGGAAGCCTACGCCATTGCCACCTTAGAGCCACGCCTCTTCTACGCCCCACAAGGATACCTCCACACCTTCTACGACTTCGCCGTAGCGAGCAACCCCGAAGCATCGCGCACCGACAAGCGGAGCATGCTCCACAGCTTTGGGGCCGGAACGCAGCTTGCCACAACCGCAGGAATTTTCGCCATTACCTACGCGCTGGGCTGCAAAATCGGAGAAAAACCGCTGCTGAAAAATGCAAAGGTGCATGTGGCCTATACAACGGTGTTCTGAAAGTTGAAAGTTGAAAGTTGAAAGTTGAAAATTGAAAGTTGAAAGTTGAAAGTTACTTGTAGGGGCGGGGTTTGCCCGCCCTTAAGTGGAAAGGCTAATTCTCAATTCTCAATTCTCAATTCTCAATTCTCAATTCTCAATTCTCCGGCGCCTTGCTTTTAAGCCGACGTAGCGTGGACGCTACGCCGAGCGGAGCACGAGTGCGCGGAGTGGAGGAACCGCACTCCGCTTCGCTCCGGCTCCTCGACTTCGCTACCAATGACGAAGCGGGACTCCCCGTCATTGATAACGCAGGAGAAATCTTTTCATAGCACCTCAAAAAAAG
>JAIROF010000213.1 GCA_031257655.1 Prevotellaceae bacterium
GCCGGGTAGCCGGTTTTGGAAAAGGTGGCGGTGTAGCTGTCCACAATCAGGTTTTCGATGGCATACTTACCCTCTGCATCGGTGGTTGCCGATCCGGCGCTTCCGATGTCCACGGTCACGCCGGCAAGCGGCGCGTTGTTGTTCGTTGCGTCCGTAACCGTTCCCTGAATTTTTGCCGAGGCGTTTTGCAGGGTCACGTTTACGGTAGCCACCTTACTGGCGTCGAATTTGCTCGCCGCCACCGTTACGCTCGTGGCGAGCCAGCCTGTTTTAGAAAAGCTTACGGAGTGATTTTCGAGGGTAACGTTGGCAACGGTATATTTTCCGTCGCTTCCGGTAGTCGCCGTCCCCTCTACGCCCGACACGGTAACGGTAACCCCCTCAACGGGAGCCTCCGTATCCACATCGGTAACGGTACCCGTGATGGTACCCAGCTCGGTTCCCTTAGGATTTTCGTCCTCATCCTTACAAGAAACCATCGCTGTAGCAGCGCTGCCCAGCAGCGCGACGAGCATAAAAGCCCGCAGGAATTTTATTAGCTTCATAATTTTTTTTTTCGATTTAAGTTAAACATGAGAGTTGTAGCCGATTAAAATTTATTTTACGCATCAAAGAGCTGTGAGCGATGTTCTGCGAATAGTATTCTGCGAATAGTATTCCCTTTTTCTCACAAGTTGTCGCCTTACATGGCGGGAGATAAAAATGCTTGAATAGCTCAAGCCGGTGAGCAGCTCAAGCAGGTTTTCCGGGCGTATGTTCTGACGTGACGGAAAGGAGCCGTAGCGCTCGCGGAAAGGGAGGGGGGCGCGCGCCCTCCGGCGGGTCTCTGCCGGAGATCAGCGGGTGCAGGGAAAAGAGATTTGTTATGGCGTAGCGATTGCCGGATAGCCCGCTGCCCTTGGCGGCTGAAAGCCGGCAGCGCCTGCTACCCGACGGACAGGAAATGAAGCTTGGTGTTGATATTGGTGTTGATGTTGGTGTTAGTGTTAGTGTTAGTGTTAGTGTTAGTGTTGATGTTGATATTGGTGTTGATATTGATGTTGATGTTGATGTTGGAGAGGGTGTTGATGTTGATGTTGGTGTTAGTGTTGGAGAGGGTGTGGAGAAGTGCGAAAAAAAGGTGCTGAGGGCTTGGAAAGGTGAAAAAGATTTGCTATTATTATTGCGCGCACGCGATATTAGATTACGCGCACGCGATATTAGATGGTGAACACGGCATAGTAGCGTGCGCCGTAATACGTAACTTGCTGAGCGCTGTGTGTGTGTGTGTGTGTGTGTGTGTGTGTGTGTGTGTGTGTGTGTGTGTGTTACGTGTGCGGACACAGTCGCCCAATTTTGGCGCTAACTCGCTGATAAACACGCATATATGTAAAAGCCTGTTTGCCATAATTTTTAAATTTTACGTAGCCTCACAGCTTGTTTGGCAACGGTTGAAAAGTTGTTTTATATACAATTCAAAAATTTTGATAGCATTAACGCGACAAATATAAGTACAATTTCTCAGCTTGGTACTAATTTTCGAGCGTCGTTTCATGTTAAATAATGTAATTTACCATATTGGATTAATTTTTGTGAGCTGTTTTGTAAATAAGCAATTATTTTTTCATAGTATTTTCCCCGTATGCGCCAATTTTATCCTGCGCGCGGCTTTGCTTTGTGTGCCGGCAGGATTGGCGGCGTTGAGCCGGAGCGCTTTGCTTCGCTTTGCTTTGCTTTGCTTCGCAATGGCGGCGCCCTCATTCCGAGTTGATATTTCTGACGCCAAACAAAAAAAAATGGCGAGGTAGCCTCGCTCCGCCACTGGTAGCCATACCCGCTTCTGCAAGTCCCTGCGGGACTGCCTGCGGAGAGAACGCCGAGGTACGTCGTATCGGCTAACTCTTTTTTTGAGGTGCTATGAAATTGTATAGCCAATCTCCGTCCTGCCGAATTTGTAATTCTGCAGCTGTGAGTATAAGCATTTGTAATGCGTCAACTCATCTTATCAACCCGTATGGCAGTGGTAGGGTGGGAGGTTGGCTACGCCGAGCGGGATAACCTCATTCCTAACCTTATTTTTCTAACAAAACAACCTTAGTAGCCAACCGAGCAACAATATATAACAACCTCATTACCTAATTATTAACGAAGATTTGCGGACGAGTGTCGAAAATTGGGAGACGAGCAAACGGAAAATGGGGTAATAAGGTTGGATGGCTGCTTGTTAACTCATTGCTACTGAGGTTGTTTTGTTATGGAAATTAGGTGTAACCGAGCGCAGCTATCTCACGAACACCAAAAATAAGATCGAGTGAGTAAATGAGGTTTTTTTCCCCGCCCGGCGTAGCGTCCACGCTACGTCGGGCCGGGCGAAAACAAGCGCTACGCGGTATTAATCATCTTAATCCCATAAATCCCGTAAAATCCGAGTTCAGACAGCAGCGGCGCAGCGCGGACGCTACGTCGGGCGGGCTTTCAGCCCTATAAATCGCAGCACGCTGCGCATCTACCGTTAACGAATTTTACTTTTATATTGCACTCTATGCCAGCGAAATGACTTAAAGGAGAAGATGTGATTGCAGTGGCGAGCCAAAAGTAGTAGCAGAGCGCTCAAATATTTAGCCAAATTGCCGTATATCTTATTCAAATTGCCGTATATCTGCAATTTAAGAAAGTAAAATCCGGTAAAATTGCCATCCTGCCGGGAGCGCATTGCGAAAAATTGCTACCTTTGCAGGAGCCGATTTGCGCACAGCGCAGGTCGAGGCGTTACGCCCGTGGGCTGTTCGGCCTGCCGGCCATTATTCACCGTTTTCTACAAAAAGTATGACCATCATAGACGCCCATGCCCACCTTTGGCTTTGCCAGGATGCGGAGGTGAACGGCATGAAGATACAAACGCTCCGCAACGGGCAATCGCTGTTCATGGGAGAAGTTCGGCAAATGCTGCCGCCGTTCATCATCGACGGGCGCAACACGGCAGAAATCTTCCTTTCCAACATGGACTACGCGCAGGTTTCGGCGGCGGTAATCACGCAGGAGTACATCGATGGCCTGCAGAACGGCTACCTGTGGGAGGTGCAGCAGCAGCACCCGCGCCGCTTTCTGTGCTGCGGCATGGTAGACGCGCGCTCCCCCGGCTACCTCCGCCATGCGGAGGCGCTGATACGCCAGGGCTTTGGCGCCATCAAGCTGCCGGCCGGCCGGCTCATTATGCCCGGCCAGCGGGTGCGGCTCACCTGTGCGGAAATGATGCAGCTTTTCCGCCTGATGGAGGAGCGCGATGTGCTGCTTTCCGTCGATTTGGCCGATGGCGCGGAGCAGGTCTCCGAAATGGAGGAGGTCGTAGCCGAGCACCCCGCCCTGCGGGTGGCCATCGGGCATTTTGGGATGGTGACCCGCGCCGGGTGGCAGGAGCAAATCAAGCTCGCCCGACGCCCGAACGTGATGGTGGAATCGGGCGGCATTACCTGGCTGTTCAACGACGAGTTTTACCCCTTTACCGGCGCCGTGTGGGCCCTTAAGGAGGCCGCCGCGCTGGTGGGCATGGAAAAGCTGATGTGGGGCTCGGATTACCCGCGCACCATTACCGCCATTACCTACAGGATGTCCTACGACTTTGTGCTCAAAACCCGCCTGCTGACGGAGGACGAAAAACGCCTGTTTCTGGGCGAAAATGCCCGGAAGTTCTACCGCTTTAAGGACCCGGTTGAGCTGCCCTACGTAAAAAACATGTCGGAGTAGCCGCCGGTACGCATACAGACAAAAAAGATGACAAATTCCTCCCCACCCCCCACCTCCTCGCTCACCGCGTACTCGGCCTCGGCAGGCTCCGGCAAAACGTTTCGGATTACCCGCGAGTACCTCAAGCTGCTGCTCAAGACCTCCGGCGGGGCGCGGGCCTACCGCAGCATTCTGGCGGTAACGTTTACCAACAAGGCAACCGGCGAAATGAAGGGGCGCATTGTTGCGGCGCTCAGCGAGCTGGCGCGCGGCAGCGAGGCGCAGCTCCGGAGCTTCTGCGAGGAGCTTGCGCGCGAAGGCGTTCACCTCCCCCCCCACGAGCTGCAGCAGCGCGCCCTCGAGGTGCGGGGAAACCTGCTGCACGACTACTCCCGATTTTCGGTTTTCACGATCGACAAATTCTTCCAAAAGGTGCTGCACGCCTTTGTCAACGAGGCCGGCCTGCATCCGGGCTTTGTGGTGGAGCTCGATACCGACCGCCTGCTGGAGGAGGCGGTCAACGCCGTGCTGGAGAGCGCCGGCGGCGACCGGCAGCGGATGAGCTGGCTCATGCAGCTGGTGCAGCAGCGCATTGGCGACGGAAAATCGTGGGACGTGAAGCGCGAGCTGCTGGAGCTGGGCAAAGAAATCTTTAAAGAGCACTTTGGCCGCCTGAGCGCGGCGATGAGCGGTCGCCTCAACGACAAGGCCTTCCTGCAGGGCTACATGCAAACGCTTCGCGCCCTGCAAAAGGCGGTCGACGAGCCGATGCAGGCCATTGCCGCCGACGCGCAGGCGTACATGGCGTCGCAGCAGCTGGCGGAGGGCGACTTTAAGGGAAAGTCGCGAGGCTTCATCGCCCACTTTAGAAAGATAGCGCGGGGCGAGTACGAGCCGAGCGCTACGACGCTCCGCGCGGTGGATTGCCCCGACGAGTGGGCGCCCAAAACCGCCGCCGCCGCCGCCGCCGCCTCAATCGCCGCCGCATACGAGCGCCTTAACCCGCTGCTGGCGCAGGCCTGCACGCTGTGGGAGGAGAGCGCGCAGCGCTACCAAACGGCCGGCGTCATCCTCAAAAACCTCATGGTGCTCGGCCTGCTCACGGATATTGCCGCGCAAATGCGCAGCATTGCCGGCGAAGACAACCTGATGCCCATAAGCGATTCGGTGCACCTCATCCGCAGCCTGATAGACGGCAGCGATGCGCCGTTTATCTACGAAAAAGTGGGGAGCGCCTACCGCACCTTTATGATAGATGAGTTTCAGGACACCTCGGTGGAGCAGTGGGGCAACTTTTGCCCGCTGGTGAGCAACAGCCTTGCGGAGGGAAACCTGAGCATGGTGGTGGGCGACGTGAAGCAGAGCATTTACCGGTGGCGCAACGGCGACTGGCGCATCCTGGCCTACGGGATTGACAGCGATTTGCAGGCGTTTGGGAGGGTAAACCGGGAAACGCTGGACAAAAATTTTCGCAGCTTGCCGCAGGTGGTAGAGTTCAACAACGAGCTCTTTCGCCGCCTTTCGCAGCAGCTACAGGCGCTGCTGAGCGCAGGCCTCTCCGCCTCGCTGCCGCCCGAAACCCGGCAGGCGCTCTCCACCCTGCTTGCCGACGCCTACGCCGACTGCGCGCAGCTCCCGCAGCGAAAGGCGGAGGCCAAAGGCTACGTGCAGGTGGAGCTTGTGGAAGATAGCGAGGAGCAGCGAGCCGCCGACGCCATCCTCGAAAAGCTGCCGCTACAGGTCGCCGCGCTTCAGGATAGCGGCTACAGCGCCGGCGACATCGCCATCCTCACGCGCAACAACCGGCAGGGCCAGGCGGTAGCCAACGCCCTCATTCGCCACCGCCACTCGTCGGGCGACGCCGTACACTGCTTCGACGTGGTGTCGCAAGATTCGCTGTTTCTGAACGCCTCGCCCGCCGTAAAAATGGCGATAGCCCTGCTGCGCATGGCGGCAGGACAGCAAAACGACATTAGCGAAGCGTTTCTGCGCAGCGAGCTGGCGCAGTACGTGCACGGCGAGGCGCCCGCAGGCATGCACGCCATCTTTTCCGAAAAAATGGGCAGCGCCGAGCACGATTTTTTGGAAAACCTCCCGCTCAAGTCGCTGCCCGAGGCCTTTGAGGCCATCGTTCAGCGCTACCGCCTGAACGAGCTGCGCGAGGATTTGCCGTTTTTGCAGGGGCTGCACGACTTAGTCGTCGGCTTTGCCAACCGCAAGCTCTCCGACGTTGCCTCCTTCCTTGAGTGGTGGGACGAGTGCGGGAAGTCCAAGCCGCTGTACAGCCCCGAAGGGCAAAACGCCGTTACCATTGCCACCATTCACAAGTCAAAAGGGTTGCAGTACAAGGTGGTGATAGCTCCGTTTGCCGGCTGGGAGCTCGACACAAAGACCGGCAGCACGGTGTGGATGCAGCCCACCGCTCCGCCCTTCAACGAGCTGCCGTACGTCCCGCTGCCGTACACCGACCGCCTCAAGCAGACCATTTTCAGCGCGCAGCAGAGCGTAGAGCAGGCGCAGGCCTACGTCGACAACCTGAACCTGCTCTACGTTGCCCTGACGCGCGCCGAGGAGCAGCTGTACATCTACGCTCCGCTCAAAAGCCTTAGCGACGACGGCAAGCCTGCGCAGAACATGGCCGAGGCGCTCCGGGGCGTTTTTGCCGCCCTGCCGGACGGCGACAGCGTGCGCTTTGGCGCCGCCATTGGGCGGAAAGTATCCGGCTGCCTTTGGCAGTTTGGCGATGGCAGCGCCCCGCGCAGCGCCGACAACTTGCAGCAGCAGCAGCAGCAGCAGCAGCAGCAGCAGCAGCAGCAGCAGCAGCAGCAGCAGCAGCAGCAGCAGCAGCAGCAGCAGCAGCAGCAGCAGCAGCAGGATTCGCCGAACATCCCGCTTTCCGAGTACCCCTCGTCAGCATTTACGCCCAAGCTGCGCCTGCGCTACGAGGCGCGGGAGCTGTTTGAGCGGGCGGGACAGGAGCAGCGCGCCTCCGGGCTGCTGAAGCACAAAGTGTTTGAGCGCCTGCGCACGGCAGGCGACGCTCCGTTGGCCGTCGAAAGCCTTGTGCGGGAGGGCTGGGTGGCGCAAGCCGACGCCGAAAATTTGCGGCGCGAGGTGGCCGACGCCCTCGAGCAGCCGCAGGCGCGCGCGTGGTTCGACGGCAGCTGGCAGGTTTACGCCGAAGCCGAGCTCCTGCTGCCCTCCTCCTCCGGAAAGGCCGCCGTAAAGCGTCCCGACCGGGTGATGACGCGCGGCAGCGTGGCCGTAGTGGTGGATTACAAGTTTGGGGACAAAACCGATGCGCGCTACGCGCGCCAGGTGGAGGAGTACGTTGACGTGCTCCGCAAAATGGGCTACGACAGCGTAGAGGGCTACGTGTGGTACGTAAACCTTGCCAAAACGGAGAAGGTGTAGGCGGCTGCCGTTTGCTACAGCTCGCCGCCGCCGCTGCTGCTGCTGCTGCTGCTGCTGCTGCTGCTGCTGCTGCTTGGCGGGGCGCCGGTGGTTTGGCGGTTTTCCTGCGAGGTGGTTAGCGGCTCGCTGTTTTTTTTCTTGTTTTTTCGGCTGTGGAACAGGGAGCGCCACAGGTCGGCAAAGCTGTCGAAGTCTTCCTGGTAAAAAACGCCTATTCCGTACCGGTTGCTTCCGGCCACCATTTCGGTGTACTGGTCGTTGCTGTGGGTAAAGGCTTTTAGGCGCACCCGGCCGGATTTGTCGATCGTCACCTCCAGGTCTACGTCGCCGCTGAGGTATCCGCTGCTGCCGGGGTTGAGCTGGTTGCGCTGGGTTTGGTGCTCAACGTTGGCGTTTAGGGTTATTCGGTCGGTGATGTCTTTGTTGAACGAAAACTCCCAGTCGAGGTTACCGTAGCTTTCGTTGGTGGCGTTGGGGCTAATGGAAAAGCCGAGCTTGGTGTTGGTAAAGCGCGACAGCAGGTCGGTAATTTGCGATATCACCTGAGAAGAAACGAAACCTCCGAGGGTAGCGTTGCTAATGGTTTGGCCGTATCCTGCAATGTCCTGCTGGGGAATGAATCGGTCGAGCAGGAGGAGCGAAAGGAACTGCATGGTCATGTTGTCCTCCGTGTTGAGCTGCACCTGCATTCTGTCTTTTGTTTCGTTGTCGGCCGTTGGCGCGTCAATCTCGAACTTCAGCTCGGGGTTGGCGAGGTTTCCCGTCAGGCTCACCTTGCAGTCGATGGGGATGGCGCGGTCGTAGCGTCCGGTGGTATCGCTAAAGAGGTCGGCCAGCGAGGTGCGCACCTTGTAGGTGGCGTGGATGTTGGCGGTAGCCGCGCTCAGGTCGCCGTTAAAGCTGATGGTGCTGCCGTTGTCTATCTTGAATTTTTTGGTTACAATATTTTGGATGGAGATGGAGTATTCACCGCGCTGCAAGACGTAGGTGCCAAACATTCGGAATACGTTTCGCGCCGGCTCTATGTCGAACTTGATGTTTCCGCTGCCCGTTGCGGTGATGGCGTTGCCGGTATTTTGGTTTAGCACCAGCGTCAGGTCGGCCTCGTTGGTGGCGTTCAGGTTGAGGTTCACCTTAAGGTTGGCCTTGTGCGTGAGCGCTTCTTTTTTGTCCTCCTCCTTGCTGTGCGGGGTAACAAAGTCGATAAAGCTGCGGCTCTGCACCTGAGCTTTGGAGCCTAAGAGGATGGAGAAGGAGGTTTTGTTGTTGGTTGTTGCCGCCACGTCGATGCTGGTTTCGCCCGGTTTGCCGTCGATTTGTACGGTTCCGGTGGCGTAGCCTTGCCCGTAGAAGTAGTCGTTGTGGCGTTCGGTGGTGTTGAATACGTGGAGCTTGTTTGGCTCCATTTTTAGCGAAAAGCGGAGGTTTTTCGGCGTGGTGATGTTTGCGAGGGTAAAGCTGAGCGTACCCGTGTTGTTGGCGTCGTCCGTTACGGTCATGTCGGGTATGCGCAGCGTGCTGTTTTTCATTTCCACGGGGCCGCTCATTCCGAAGGTAGCGTTGAGGTAGTCCACCCGGAGCATCCCCTGGTTGAGGCGGAGGTCTCCGTTGAGCAGCAGGTGCTTTAGCTTCCCCGACACGTCGATTTCTCCGCTCAGCGTTCCGCCAATGTTCGAGAGCGTTCCCTTTACGGCGGGCGATACGTGGTAGAGGTCTACCTCGCTGAGCTTTGCCAGCGCCTGCACTTCGCCGCCGGATTTCAGCGTTCCCGCCACGTCGAGGTTTTCCTTGCCGTCTTTGCGGATGCTCAGCTGTACGGACACGTCCTTTTCGTTTTCTGCAATGGAGGTATGGAGCGCGATGTCTCCCACCGGATTTTTGGCCGCCGTAACGGCGGAGGCTTTTACGTCGGCAGAGAACAGGGGCATGGGCGCCAGCAGGCCGCGCACGGAGATGTTGGCCGAATCAACGACGCCCGTGAGCTCCACCTTGTCGGTCAGCGTGCGCATCATCGGCGCTATCGAAAGGTTGCGCAGCTCGCACAGGAGCGTATCGCCCGTGCTGGGCGATACAACGCCGTTGAGGTGCAGCCGCTGCCGCTCGTTGCTCAGCGTAAAGCTGTTGATGGCGTACCGCTGCGCTTCTATCCGGATGTTGCTTTTTGAGAGGCTCCAGAGCATGTCGCTCAGCGCCAGGGTGGAGGGGAAGATATCCACGTCCATGCCCTTTTTGCCGCGCTCGTCCTCAAAAAAGGCGACCTGTGTTTTCAGCAGCCCCGAGGAGATGGTTGTTTTGTAGGTAGAGGTCAGCGCGAGCAGGCTGTTTTGGAGCGTTCCGGTCATTTCCCAGTCCTGCAGGCTCATGCCTCCCCGTTGCGCTTTGCCGGTCTTAAAGTTAAGGCTCAGGCAGGAATCTTTTGCCGCAGCGTTCAGGCGGACGTCGGAAAGGCTCAGCTCGGCGTAGCGTATGGCGGGCGTGTTGAGGGTGAGCGCTACGGCGCCAACGTCGGACGAAATGCAGCCGCTCAGCCGGGTGCTGTCGGCTATCGTGAGGTTGGGCATGAGCAGCTGCTGGAGCGTTTCGGCGTTTTTGGTGAGCAGCGAAAAGGCGTACTCAAATTTTTGGGCGTTTTTGGGCGTTTGGCGCGTTTGTATGGGCAGCCGCGTTTTGCCGTGCAGCGCGGCCTCCGCCTTTTCCGTTGGCGCCGGCAGCAGGCTATGGTAGGCGGGGATAAAGTGGCGCAGCGCGCTGTCTATTGCAGGCGCGATGTTTAGCATGCCGCCTTTGGCGCTGAGGGTTGCCTCGAGCACGTCCGATTTGAGCGAAAGCACTTCGGTATCGCCGCTGTGCTTAGCCTCGAGGCGGATGGAGGCGGCGGGAAATTCGCCCTTCGCGGAGGTGTATTTGGCGCTGTTGATCGTCAGCTTTCCCGAAAAGTTATCTATGCTGTTGCCCTCCAGGTTGGCCACGGCCTCCAGCGTCAGCTGCGAAAGGCTGTCGCGCCGGTTGAAGCCGGTAGCGGCAAAGTCGGCGTGGTGCAGGTGGAGCTTAAAGTCCAGCTGCGAATTTTCCTGCTCAAAGTTGGCCATACCGCTAAATTGCAGGTTCATGTTGGGGTCGCCGCACAGCAGCTCGCCGCTGAAAGATTTTTCGGTAATCAGCCCCTTTAGCTTGGTGTGGCGGTAGGGGTATCCGTAGAGCTCCACCAGCGGGATGTTGAGGTCGGCGTTGAGCGAAAGGTTTTTGATGCTCCGGAAGGTTCCGCCAACCGTTCCGTAGAAGCTTACTTTGCCCAGGATAGAATCGTTGAGCAGCGCTCCGAGGTCAAAGTTGTCCGTGCCCAGCGTTCCGTTGATGAGCATGATAGAGTCGGTTGCCGGCACAAACGAAAGGTCGCCAATGAGCGTCCCAATGCCCGATTGGAGCACGCCGTCGGCAACAAAGTTGCTCAAGAAGCCGGTAAATCGCGCCTTACCCTGCACCCTTCCCAGCTGCTGCAGCAGCGCGCGGTGCTTGGCGTATTTTCCCTTGAGCGCCAGCTGGTCGGTGGTGGCAATATCGTCGGGGTTGCTCTCCAGGTTTTTTACGTCGAACATAAAAAAGGTATTTTGCGGGTCGGGCAGCCCCTGCATGGAGAAGCTGGCCTTTACCTTTGTGCCGCGCCCAAAGCCGAGCGCCAGGTTTGTCCCGTGGAGGTTGCAGACCTGTCCGCCGGCGCTCCCCGTCAGGTTTACGTTCAGGTGGAGCTTGGGCATTTTGGGCGCAAAGAAGGCGATGGTGTACAAGTCGACGTCGGATGAGGTGAAATCGGCCGACATGGTTACCGCCTCCACGTAGCGGAGAAATTCGGCGAAGCTGCTGTAGTCCATGCGGTAGTAGCGGGCGTTGATGTCCGAGAAGTCGTCCCGTATGGCCAGCTTTTTTATTTCGATAAAGGTAGGCGCCACGCTCACCTCGCCGGCCATGCGCCGCAGGTGGAAGCCGCTGCGCTCCCAAAGCTGCAAATACTCCAGCCGGCACTGCATCGTATCGCCCGCCATGCTCAGGTCGCTCACCTTAAAGGCCATGTCGTGAATAATGACGTGCCTGAAGTCGATGGCGCTATCGCTTGCCGGGCCTTGCTCGCGGTGGTCGATGTAGCTAAAGTCCAGCTGGTCGGCTTCTACGCTGTGCACGAGGAGCCGGAAAGGTCGATCGCCCGCCTCGCTGCTTTTGTGCGAAAGGCTATCCGGGCTACTTCTGAGCCTGTCGATCAGCGCTCCGAGGTTAAAGACGCCCGCCGTATCTTTTGCGAGGTGCAGCCGGGCGCTGCTCATGCTCAGCGCCCCCACCTCCACGTACCGGCCGGACAGGTGCAGGCTGGTGAGCGAGCACGTCAGCCGGCTTACGAAAATGAGCGTATCCCCCGACAGCCCCTCAACGTAAACATCGTGCAGCACAAGCCGGTTAAACAGCCGAAAGCGAACGGAGCCAACGCTCGCCTTTGTTTGTAGCTTGTCCGACAGCGCTTTCGTTGCCTCGTCTACCAAAAACTTCTGCACCTTGGGGTGCCGCGCCGTCAGCACGGCTGCGGTAGGAAGCAAAAAGAGCGCCAGCGCTACGATACAAAATATGACGAATATCTTTTTCAAGAAATAAAAAATAAAGCTTGCTTAATCGGGCAAAGTTAGTACTTTTGTTGGCGTATTGCGGCACGCGATACGGAGTGAATGCTTAATTTATACGAATACACAAAGAATGTTAAACGCAACTATTCTTGGGATAGAATCGTCGTGCGACGATACTTCGGCGGCGGTATCGCGCGGCGCCACGCTGCTCTCCAACGTGATTGCCAACCAGCGCGTGCACGAGGCGTACGGCGGCGTTGTTCCCGAGCTGGCCTCGCGGGCGCACCAGCAGCACATCATTCCGGTGGTGAGCCGCGCGCTGGAGGATGCGCAGGTTCGCCCGCGCGACCTGAGCGCCGTAGCCTTCACGCGCGGCCCCGGGCTTGTAGGCTCGCTGCTCGTGGGCGTATCCTTTGCCAAGGGGCTTGCCCTGGCCACCGGTGCGCCCCTCGTGGAGGTAAACCACCTGCAGGGGCACGTCATGGCGCACTTTATCGACGAACCCGGCGCAACGCTCCGCCACCCGAAGTTTCCCTTCCTCTGCCTCCTCGTGTCGGGTGGGCACACCCAGCTGCTGCTGGTGCGCAGGCCGCTTGAGCACGAAATCATCGGGCAAACCCTCGACGACGCCGCCGGTGAAGCCTTCGACAAGTGCGCCAAGGTGATGGGCATGCCTTACCCCGGAGGCCCCGTCATCGACCGGCTGGCGGCGCAGGGAAACGACCGCCGATTTTCCTTTGCCAAACCGCAAATAGGAGGATTGGGCTACAGCTTTAGCGGCCTCAAGACATCCTTTCTCTACTTTCTGCGCGACCAGGTGGCGCAAAACCCCGCCTTTGTTGCCGAAAACAAGGCCGACCTGTGCGCATCGCTACAGCGCACCATCGTCGAAATCCTGCTCCACAAGCTGGAGCTGGCGGCGGCGCAAACGGGCGTGAGGGAGGTTGCCATTGCCGGCGGCGTATCGGCTAACGCCGGATTGCGCAGCGCATTCTGCCTGCTGGGCAAAAAGCGCGGCTGGAATACCTGCCTGCCCCCCCTGCGGTACACGACCGACAACGCCGCCATGATTGCCGTTGCCGGATACTTCAAGCTCCTTGCCGGAGAAACCGCAGCGCTGGACGTCGCTCCAATGGCTCGAATGTAGCTGGAGCAGGGGCGCTCGCAGCGGTTGGCGCAAGCGGCGAGAGGGAAAAATTATCCACAGATTTACGCAGATTGTAAAGATTATCTACAGATTCCACAGATTTTTGGTAGTGTCGTAAATTGTTAGGGAGCGAAAAACATAGTTTGCTCACTTTATGACGTTACCCGATTTTTTTTGGGGAATCTGCGTAAATCAGCGGGACTTGTGGACAAAAAAACGCCCAACTTGCGCGATGCGCGGACAAAAAAATGGCGCAACTCCTGCGCTGCGGTAGCGCACGGCGTGCAGCGCGTTTTTTAGCGCGCCTGCGTCGCTCCTTGCCTTTTATTTTCCGCAAAAAATCATCAAATGGATTTGTAAATATCCTAATTTTCATGTATTTTTGTGCCTCTGTAGCAGGCGCGGCGCGGAGCGTAGCTGCCCTTTCGGGTTGCCCCCCCAAAAAGCATCCGCTGCCTCGGATGGCGGCGCAGGGGGTGCGCTTGCGGGTGTTTTACGCGCACCGCCGAAGAAGCGCCTGCAATGTTGCCGCAAGCATGCCTCTATGCTGCTTTTACCATTAAGTTGTTACCTTTGTTTCTACAACCCAATATTTTGCACTTTTAAATGTTTACATGGTTATGGATGATTTTGAGAAATACGACGAAAGGCCGGGAGAGCTGTTTACTACGCCGGTAAAAGCAGGCAAGCGCACCTATTTTTTTGACGTGAAGGCTACGCGCGACGGCGAGCTGTATCTTACGATTACCGAAAGTAAGAAAAGATTCGACCGGGAGGGCAAGTTCAGCTACGAAAAGCATAAAATCTTCCTGTATCAGGAAGATTTTGACAAGTTTCTTTCCGGTATGCACGAAGCGCTGGACTTCATTGCCGCCAGCGATTCCTCGGCAGCGAAAAATGGCGGCAAGGGTCGCGCAGAGGACGCCCGCTACTCCGACGTCGACTTCGACGAGCTGGGCGGAGAGTAGCCGCCCCTCGCGGACGGCCATGAGCGCTGCTGCTGTGCTTTAAAAATCGGGATTCTGCCGAAGTCCGAGCGGTTGGGTTTTACTCCTCCCCGCTAAAAATCCTGTCGAGCTTTTCGTCCGTCAGGCGCGAAACGTTTGTTATCACCTCCTGCTGGCTAATAAAAACGCCGATGGCGTTGCTGGCGTCTTTTGCGCTGCGCACTACGGTAACGGGCGAAAGCGTGATGGGCGTAAGCAAAAGCATTTTGGCATACTTCCCCGAAAACTCCAGCTGCTCCACCACCGCGTCGTACTCCTTGCAGGTCAGCGCGAGCTCTTCGCTCAGCAGGTGGCGCTCCGTATCGCTCCAGGCCTTGCCCGAGCACGTTGCCAGCGCCGCAAAGTAGCGAATCTTGTTATCTTTTCCGCCCATGCCGCTCACCACCATCGCGTGGTGCTCGCCAAGCAGCGACGATTCAATGCCCATCCGGCACTGGTACACGCATACCGCCACAAAATCCTTCAGCTCGTCGGGGCAGCACGCTTCGTACTCCTCCAGCGCGCGCAGCACCTCCACCTCTTCGAAACACGAAAGCAGCGCCAGCAGACGCTTGCGCACGTCCATGGGGGCGCCCGGAGCAAACGCATGCTCCCGAACAGCTCCGGCAAAATCGTTGCTGCTATAGTTTTTCGACACATTAGACAAAAAGGCAAAGTACTCCATCTGCGTCTTTATGTCAACCTTCAGGTCAACAACCTTTATCTTGTGCGGATAGCGCTGGAAAAAGTCTAACGGATTGCCGCCGTTTTCGTAGTTGTACCCCATAACCCATTTTTTTTATGTTTTCAACATGTAAAGATATTAAAAAAAAATATATGTACATTTGCTGCCGCCCGCAAATAAGGAAAAATTACCCAGAAAACATGGAACATGCCAAGCACTACACCGGCCTTTCTGATGCGCAAGTAGCTGAAAGCCGCCGCAAGTACGGAGAAAACATCCTCACCCCTCCCGCCCGGGAACCGCTCTGGTTGCAGCTTCTCGAAAAATTTACCGACCCCATCATTCGCATTCTGCTCATAGCCCTGCTGGCCTCCGTTGGCGTGGCCTGCTACCAGCGCCTCACGGCCGCGCAAGACAGCAGCGTTTTTCTGGAGCCGCTGGGCATCCTGCTCGCCATCCTGCTCGCCACCTGCGTCAGCTTTGCCTTTGAGGTGAGCGCAAACAAAAAGTTTCGCGTGCTCAACCAGGTGAACGACGACACGCCGGTAAAGGTTGTCCGCAGCGGAAGCGTATGCGAAATCCCCAAGCGGGAGGTAGTGGTGGGTGACGTGGTGCTCCTGGAAACGGGCGAAGAAATCCCCGCCGACGGACAGCTCCTGGAGGCCATCGCGCTACAGGTAAACGAATCGACGCTGACCGGAGAGCCGCTTGCCCACAAAACAACCCACCCCGAACACTTTGACCCGGAGGCCACCTACCGCTCCGACAGGGCGCTAAAGGGAACTACCGTGATGGATGGGCACGGCGTAATGGAGGTGCAGGCGGTGGGCGACGCCACTGAGTACGGAAAGGTATACGAGGGGTCGCAAATCGACAGCCGCGTGGAAACGCCCCTCAACCGGCAGCTCAACCGCCTGAGCCGCCTGATTACCTACGCCAGCTACGCCGTTGCCGGCGCCATTATCGCTGCGCGCCTGCTGCTCTACTTTACCGGAACAGACAGCATCACCTGGATTGGCGCCGGCAGCTACATCCTCAACACCATCATGATTGCCGTAACCGTAGTGGTGGTGGCCGTCCCCGAAGGGCTGCCGATGAGCGTTACGCTGAGCCTGGCGCTCAGCATGAAGCGAATGTTTGCCGCCAACAACCTGGTGCGAAAAATGCACGCCTGCGAAACGATGGGCGCGGCAACGGTTATCTGCACCGACAAAACCGGCACCCTCACGCAAAACCAGATGAAGGTCTTTGAAGCCGGCTTCTACAGCTACGACGGCGCAGGGCTTGGGGAAAGCGCCACCGGACAAATCATTGCCGAGGCCATTGCGCTCAACTCTACGGCCTACCTCGACTTTTCGGACGCCAACAAAATCAGGGCGCTGGGCAACCCCACCGAGGGCGCGCTGCTGCTGTGGCTGCACCAAAACGCCGTGAGCTACCTGAGCCTGCGCGAAGCGGTGGCGATTACAGAGCAGCTCACCTTTTCGACCGAGCGAAAGTACATGGCTACCGTAGTGCAGTCGCCGGCCGCAGGGCAGGCAATGCTGTACGTGAAGGGCGCGCCCGAAATTGTGCTCGCGCAGTGCGCAACCGTTCTCGTGGCGGGCAAGCACCTCCCCGTGGCGGAGTACAGGGCAACGGTGGAGCAGCAGCTGCTGGGCTACCAGCAGCAGGCTATGCGCACGCTCGGCTTTGCCTGCAAAGCGCTTGGCGAAGGCGAGCGCTGCTTTGCCGACGGAAAGCTGGCCGCCGCCAACCTCACCTTCATGGGCATTGTAGCCATCTCCGACCCCGTGCGCGAGGATGCCCCCGCCGCCGTGGTGAGCTGCCTGCAAGCCGGCATCGACGTGAAAATCGTAACCGGCGACACGCCGGGAACAGCCCGGGAAGTAGCCCGGCAAATCGGCCTCTGGAGCAGCGCCGACGCCGCCGACCGCCACATCACCGGCGCCGAATTTGCCGCCCTCCCCGACGAAACCCTGCTCAGCAGAGTCCTCGCGCTCAAAATCATGTCCCGCGCCCGACCCATGGACAAGGAGCGCCTGGTGCGCCTGCTACAGCAAAAAGGCCAGGTGGTGGCCGTTACCGGCGACGGCACCAACGACGCCCCAGCCCTCAACGCCGCCCAGGTGGGGCTGTCGATGGGCGACGGAACGTCGGTGGCAAAGGAGGCCAGCGACATTACCATACTCGACAACTCCTTTAAGAGCATTACGCGCGCCGTGATGTGGGGGCGCTCGCTCTACCAAAACATTCAGCGATTCATCCTTTTCCAGATGACCATCAACGTGGCCGCCTGCCTGATTGTGCTGGCAGGCTCTTTTCTGGGCACGGAATCGCCCCTCACCGTGACGCAAATGCTATGGGTAAACCTCATCATGGATACCTTTGCCGCCCTTGCGCTGGCCTCGCTGCCCCCCAGCGAAAAGGTGATGCGGCGAAAACCCAGAAAAGCAGACGAGCACATCATCAGCAAAAAAATGGCGACCGCTATCCTCGGCTCCGGCCTGACCTTTCTGCTGATTTTATTTGGCATTTTGCAGTACTTTAAGCACGACTGCATCACCCGCCTGACGCAGCTGAGCCTGCACAAATTTTTCGCCTGCTACTTCGATTTTAGCAGCGGCAACGGCCTGTCGCCCTACGAGCTGTCGCTCTTCTTTACCATTTTTGTGCTGCTGCAATTTTGGAACATCTTCAACGCAAAAGCCTTCGAAAGCGGCCGCAGCGCGATGTTTAACCTCCACAAATGCCTGTCGGGGTTCGTAGCCGTGGCGCTCACCATCGGGGTGGGACAATTCCTCATCGTAACCTTTGGCGGCGAAATGTTCAACGTCGTTCCCCTGCACCCAACCGACTGGGCTATCATCGTAGGCGCTACCTCCCTGGCGCTGTGGGCCGGCGAAGGCATAAGGCTGATTAAGCGGGTTTTCTTTGCGCGCGAGTAGCTTTGTCCGCAGGGTGAACAGAAAATACGAGTGGGACGGAGCTTTTTTGTCTCAGGTTGCACGGGTTGCACGGATTGCACGGGTTGCACGGATTGCGCAGATTTTCACCAAAGCAGGATGTAATTCGTGCCATTAGCGACAAAAAAAAACTCCGCGAAGCGTATCGCGGAGTTTTTTTTGCGCTATCGGGGTAGGGAGGCTACTCTTCTACCACCTCAAATTCTACATTCACCTTAACTTCCCGGTGTAGCTTCACCTCGGCGCTGTACTTGCCCAGCTCCTTTACCTGCTCATTGCTAATGGTGATTTGCTTGCGGTCGATATCAAACCCTTTGGCCTTGAAGGCCTCTGCGATTTGAATCGTATTCACCGAGCCGAAAATTTTGCCTGTAGAGCTGGCCTTAGCGCCAATGGTCAGCGTCAACCCTTCGAGCTGAGCGGCGATTGCGCTGGCGTCGGCCCTGATTTTTTCGAGCTTGTGCGCGCGCTGGCGCTGGTTTTCGGCGTGCACCTTTTTGGCCGATGCGGTAGCAACGATGGCGTAGCCGTAGGGGACAAGGTAGTTGTTGGCGTAGCCGTTCTTTACCTTTACGATGTCGTCTTTGCTGCCTAAGTTAGCAACATCTTGCTTCAGAATTATCTCCATGTTATTATTTCCTCCTGTGTAAAATGTTACTTCATTAAATCCGATACGTAGGGCAGCAGGGCCAGATGGCGCGCCCGCTTCACGGCCTGCGATACTTTTCGTTGAAACTTGAGCGAAGTTCCGGTCAGCCGACGGGGAAGAATTTTACCCTGCTCGTTCAGAAAGCGCTTCAAAAATTCGGGGTCCTTGTAGTCGATGTACTTTATGCCGGCTTTCTTAAAGCGGCAGTACTTTTTCTTTTTCACCTCCACCGCTACAGGATTCAGGTAGCGGACTTCGTTGTTGTTGGTATTGTTGTATCCTGCCATAGCTATGCCTCCTTTTTGGTTTGGTTATTTCTGCGTCGGATGGCGTACTCAATGGCGAACTTATCGAGGCTAAAGGTGAGGAAGCGAATAACCCGCTCGTCGCGGCGAAATTCAATCTCCAGCTTCGCTACAAGAGCGCCCTCTGCCTGAAACTCCATCATGTAGTAAAATCCTGTTGACTTTTTCTGAATGGGGTACGCCAATTTTTTTAAGCCCCAATCTTCCTCGTGGACAAGCTGTCCGCCGCTTTCCGTAATGAGGGTACGGAACTTGTCGACCGCTTCCTTTACCTGAACATCAGATAAAACGGGAGTTAAAATGAAAACGGTTTCGTAATGTTTCATGTTGAATTAGTTATTTGTAAGTAAAAATGAGCCTGCAAAGATATAAAAAATTCTTTACCTGCCAACACGAATTGCAGATTTTTTTTGCCCGCGCCGCAGGCTACATGTCTGAACTCGGATTTTATGGGATTAGGCGACCATCTACGGCGACCATTTGTAGGGTCGTCGCGTGCGGCGACCATCTACGGCGACCATCATTATAAGGGGTTGCGAGGTGCGAAGCAAGGTAATCCGGAAATGCAATATTTATTTATTGACACCTCCTAAAGCATACGGTTACTCAAGTGCCGTCCCCTGCGGGACTTGCCGAAGCAGGTCGCGCGCCGCGCTCCCCCTGCAACGAAATGTCGATGCGTAGCGCCATTAACCGTTAACCATTAACCATTAACCGTTAACCATTAATCAGGAGTTCTGCTGCAGCCAGGGCAAGGTCACGCTCTGCGGCCATCAGGCTGCTCACGGCGTCGTAGAGGTAGGCCATTTCCTGGAGGTAGGTCATGAGGGATATTTCGCCGGCGGCGAGCGCTTTTTTCAGCAGCGGCTCGTTGTTGCAGGCCGCGAGGGTTGTTTTGTAGGCTTCTGCGGTCAGCTGCAGGTCGAGGGTGCGCCGGTAGAGGCTTTGGAGCTTGTTGCGGAGCTGCACGCCGGCGTCGCTCAGGGCAGCCTCCGAGGCCCGCACCTGCGCCTTCGCCAGCTTCACGCGGTTTTTATTCTCCCAAAGGGGAATGGAAACGCCCACCGACACGCCCTGAAACCATTCTCCCACCACCTTTTCGCTGGCGTATCCCGCCGAGAGCTTCGGCAGCCCGAGTGCGGCGCTCAGCTTCACCTGCTGCCGGCTCACGTCGAGCAGCCCCGCGATGCGGCGCAGGTCGGGGTTTAGGCTTTCGGCCTGCGCGTACCACTCCTCAAAGCTGCCGGGCAGCGGCGCATCCGGGTAGTCGCAGGTCGTCAGCGCGAGCTCCTTTCCGCCGTTTAGCCGCCGGAGGTCGAGGCGGAGGGCGGCCTGCTCCGTCGCAATGCGGGCGGCCTCGCGCTGCGCGGCCAGGAGGTTGAGCTGCGCCTTGTTGCGCTCCAGGGCGTTGGCGTCGCCCTTTTCCAGCCGCGCGCGGTACATTTCGGCGAGCTGCTCGGCGCTGCGCAGCCTTGCCTGGCACTCCCGCGCCAGGGCGTTGTAGTATACCAGCGCAATGCAGGCCTGCGCAGCCTCCAGGAGGAGCGCCCTGCGCTCGGCGCAGTACTCCAGCTCGGCGTTGTTGCCCTCCATGCCGGCGATTCTGCTTCGGTAGGCGTAGGCCGTCGGGAAATCGAAGGTTTGCCGGAGGCTCACGTCCGTCCGGTTGCCCACGGGCGCAGGGCTGCCCCAGAGGTAGCTGTACTCCACCTCCGGGTTGGCAAGGTATATGCCTGTGCGGGCGTCCAGCTTCCGGGCTTCGGCGCGCGCGCGCAGCGCGCGCAGCGTGACGCTGTTCGCCTCAATTTCGCGCAGCGCCGCCTCTACTTCGCCCTGCGCCGATGCGGAAAGGAACGCGACGCAAAGCGCTATGGTTGTAAATATTGTTTTCATGATTTTTTTTTGTTTTTTTTTTTAATAGCTTCATCATTCAATCCGGCGTTCTGGTTTTGGCGTAAGCCCTCTGTGCGCCTCTGCGAAACCTCTGCGCATCTCTGCGCTATTATTGCGCAGCGGTGCACGGAGGTTTCACAGAGGAACACCGAGCAAGGTCTTCGACGTTACGCCGCCGTGCATCGCGCCTCATCGCCATTTCGTCGTGAGGCGCACGCCGTGCGTCTCTACGGCGACATTTCGTCGACCTTTTGCCGCCATTTCGTCGTGAGACGCTCTTTCTGCGTATATATGAGTAGGTACATTAGCTACTCCTTCTCCTTCTCCTTCTCCTTCTTCCCCTCCCTTCTCTTAACCAGCTCATACACCACAGGGATAATGTAGATGTTGAGCAGCGTAGAGGTCAGGAGGCCTCCAAGGACGACCACGGCCATGGGGCTTTGGATTTCGTTGCCGGGCTTGTCGCCCTGAAGGACGAGGGGGATGAGCGCCAGCGCCGCCGTTAGGGCGGTCATCAGGATAGGGTTTAGCCTGTCCAGCGACCCGTGTATGATAAGCTCCTGCAGGTGGGCATTGGAGGTTTTCGCCAAAGGGCTGCCGCTGCGCCGCAGCTCGTAGTTCGATATCAGGAGAATCCCGTTGCGCGTGGCGATGCCAAAGAGGGTGATAAACCCAATGATGGAGGGGATGCTCACCACCGCCGAGGTGAAGAACACCGCCATCACCCCGCCGATGAGCGCCAGCGGCAGGTTGAGCAGGACGATGGCGGACAGCGTGATGTTCTTAAATTCGCCGTACAGGAGCAGGAAAATCACGCCGATGGCGAGGAGGGTTGCCGCGAGGAGGGTTCGCGAGGCGCTGGTTGCGCTCTCCAGCTGGCCGCCGAACTCAATTCGGTAGCCCTCCGGCAGGGCGACCCGCTCCTGGATGCGCGCTTTGACGTCGTCCACCGCGCCCTTGAGGTCGCGCCCCGACACGTTGGCGGAGACGACGAGCTTTCGCTGCACGTTTTCGCGCGCGATGGCGTTTGGGCCGCCCACCGAGACCACCTCTGCCACCATCTCCAGCGGCACCTTCCGGCCACCTTCGGCGTCTATCAGCGCCGACTTCACCTGCTCCACGCCTTCGGTGTAATCCCCGTTGAGGCGCAGCACGAGGTCGAAGCTCCGCTGGCCTTCGTAGATGTCGGCCAGCTTTTCGCCGGCAAAGGCCATTTCGATGTATCGGTTAAAGTCCTCCATCGCGATGCCGTACTGGGCGAGCATTCTGCGGTTGGCGCGGATTTGCAGCTGGGGCGTTTCGGTTTGCTGCTCCACCGCAACGTCCACCAGCCCGTCCACGCCCTCGATGGCGCCCCGTATTTGGTTGCCCAGGGCAAAGAGGCGGCTGAGGTCTGCGCCAAAGAGCTTGATGGCGATGTTTGCCCGCGTGCCCGACAGCATGTGGTCTATCCGGTGGCCGAGGGGCTGCCCCACGGTGGTGGCAACGCCCGGAACGCCGGCGAGCGCCTCCCGCACGCGCGCCATGAACGCCTCGCGCGGGCGGTCGCCCAGGCGGAAGCTGACGTCAATCTCCGAGCTGTTGGCGGCCTGCGAATGCTCGTCGAGCTCTCCGCGCCCCGTGCGCCGCGCCGTTCCGGTAACCTCCGGGATGCGCAGCAGCTCGCGCTCCATCAGGTTGCCCAGGCGGTTGTTCTCCTCGAGGGATACGCCCGGCTTGGCCACGGCGGAAATCACCAGCGACCCCTCGCTGAACTCGGGCAAAAAGCTGCGCCCCATGCAGCAGCACAGGCCAAGCGCCGCAGCAAAGGCGGCAAGGGTGGGGTAGAGCGCCTTGCGCCGGTTGCGGAGCACCCAGCGGAGCGACGCTTCGTAGCGCCGCGCCAGCTGGCGGGTAAGCCAGCTGTCCCTTTCGTTTTTGGCGAGGTAGCGCTCGCCGGAGAGCATCAGCCTGCACAGCAAGGGCGTGACCGTCATGGCGACAGCGAGCGACATGAACAGCGCCACGATGTAGGCAACGCCCAGCGGCTTGAGCATCCTCCCCTCCATGCCGGAGAGGAAAAAGAGCGGCGTAAAGGCCGCCATGATGATGAGGGTGGCGTTGAGGATGGAGGCCCGGATTTCGCGCGAGGCCTCAAAGATGACGGCAATCCGCTCCGCCGCGCTGCGCAGCGCCCCCCGGCCGCCCTCGCGGTGGCGCTGCCGCAGCCGCTTGTAGACGTTTTCCACGTCGATAATGGCGTCGTCTACCAGCGACCCGATGGCGATGCACATGCCCCCCAGCGTCATGGTGTTGATGTTCATGCCCAGCGCGCGCAGCACGACGACGCTGCCCAGCAGCGACAGCGGAATGGCGGCGATGGAGATGAGGGTGGTGCGAAAGCTCCCCAGAAACAGGAAGAGGATGATGGTGACGAACAGCGCCCCCTCCAGCAGGGCGTCGCCCACGTTGCTCACCGCCGCCTCAATGAAGTCCGCCTGCCGGAAGATTTTCGTGTCCATCGCCACGCCGGCGGGGAGGGATTTTTGAATTTCCGCCAGGTTTCGCTCAATATTTTTCGTCACGCTCAGCGTGTTGACGTTGGGCTGCTTCGACACGGAGAGGATGACCGAGGGCTTGGCGCGCTGCGAGGCGTATCCCGTCTTCTGCGCGCTCCCCACGACCAGCTCCGCAACGTCCGACGCCACGACCGGCTTTCCGGCCACGGTCTTGACGAAGGTTGCGCCCAGCTCGTCGAGGTCGCTGGAGCGGGCTATGCCGCGCAGGACGTACTCGTTACCGTAGTCGCGCACGACGCCGCCGGCGGAGTTTCCGCTAATGGCGCGCCCCGTTGCCTCCAGCTCGCCCAGGGTTACCCCGTAGGCGTTCATGCGCTGCGGGTCGGCAAGGAGCTGGTACTGCTTTTCGTCGCCGCCGATGACGGTAACCTGCGACACGCCGCCCGTGGCGAGGATGGCGGGCTTCACGACCCAGTCCGCCAGCGTGCGCAGCTCCATCAGGGAGGAGGAGTCGGCCTGCAGGCCAATGAACAGGATTTCGCCCATGATGCTCGACTGCGGCGCCAGCACGGGCGCAACGCCCTCCGGAAAGGAGGCGGCCAGCATCGCCATCTTTTCGCTCACCACCTGCCGGGCTTTAAAAACGTCCGTGCCCCAGCCAAACTCTACCCAGACAAAGGAGTAGCCCTGCATGGACGAGGAGCGAACGCGGCGCACGTCGGTCGCGCCGTTCACCGCCGTTTCGATGTGAAAGGTAACCAGCCGCTCCACCTCCTCGGCAGCCATGCCGCGCGCGTCGGTCATAACGACAACCGTCGGGGCGGTGAGGTCGGGAAAGACGTCTACGTCCATCTTCTGCGCCGTGTAAACCCCGCCCGCAACCAGCAATACCGCACCAAGCAGGACGAAAAGCTTGTTGTTGAGAGAAAACTTTATGATTTTGTTTAACATGATGATTTTTTTAATTAGGAATTACGAATTAGGAATTAGGAATTTCAATTAGGAATTACGAATTAGGAATTAGGAATTAGGAATAGAAGAATTTGTCGGTAAGAATTAGAAGCAAAAGAACGTGACGTAAACAACTCCTTCCACATAGCAAAAACGCAACTTGATCACTTTTAGCCATTTGCCATTTTGTATTTAGTTTTGCTTAATGGGTGAGTAATCTTAATTCCTAATTCCTAATTCCTAATTAAACATTAATTGTTGTTTTTCAGACTTTTAATAATGCTACCAATGATTTTAAGCAATTCTTCAACATCTATAAGTAAAGATTTCGCCATTTTCTCATCAATAATTTGAGTATCAGATAAAATCCTTATCCAGTACCGGGTTTCTCGTGCTTCTTTATAGGCTATAGAGAGCTTGGAGGAAAATTCTTTTCGAGAATATCCACCTATCGCCTCCTCTACATTTGCTCCTATGGATGTTCCACACCTAAGCAGCTGCTTTGAAAGCACAAATTCTTTCCTTTCTTTGGTGAGATACAGGTAGCACCTTACTGTTCGAATAGCAAA
>JAIROF010000006.1 GCA_031257655.1 Prevotellaceae bacterium
CTGTCTCCGCGCTATATTCTACGTCAAATTCGCAGATTTCCGATCCAAGCAAGCGGTTAACTACGTCGACAGCATCCTCAAAAAACAGCACATCGTTGGCATTTATAATGTCGTAAGTATTTATGTCTGATGCGATTATTGTTTTTGCGTTGGGCAAATTTCGGGACGACAAATATACGTTTTTATTTGATTCGGGAAGCACAATTAGCAATTTTTTTCCATTGAGCTGCTGCTTTTCCCATATTTTGAGAAATTCCTTTGTCTTTGGCGCTTCCAGCGAGATATTTTCAACTACGCGGATGCTGTTGTCCAGGGCTTTTTGCGACAGGGCGCTGCGGCGCGCCAGACTTTTTTGCTTTTTGTTGAGCTTGTGGCTGTAGTCTCTGGGCACAGGGCCAAACACCCGTCCGCCTCCCACAAAGAGCGGGGACTTGATGCTGCCGGCGCGGGCGCCGCCGGTACCCTTTTGCTTTTTGAGCTTTTTGGTGCTGTAGCGCACCTCTCCCCGCTGCTTCGTTTTGTGCGTACCCTGACGGCGGTTGGCCTGCAGCTGCTTCACGTCGAGGTAAATGGCGTGGTTGTTTGGCGCAATGCCGAACACGGTATCGTCCAGCATAACCTTTTTCGACGTTTCCTGTCCTTCGATGTTATATACTGATAACTCCATAATATCTTAATTCTCTATTAGTAAGTACGAACCTATAGCGCCCGGAACCGAGCCTTTTAGCAGCAAGAGGTTGCTTTCGGGGATTATCTTTACAATAACCAAGTTTAACACTTTTACGCGGTCTCCGCCCATTCGTCCGCCGAGCTTGCGTCCGGGGAGGACGCGCGAGGGATACGACGATGCGCCTGCCGAGCCCGGCGCGCGAAGGCGGTTGTGCTGACCGTGCGTCTGGCCGCCTACTCCCGAAAAGCCGTGCCGCCTAACAACGCCCTGAAAACCTTTACCCTTGGAGGTGCCTACTACATCGACCCAGTTGTTTTCTTCAAAAAAGTCAACGGTTACCGTGTCGCCCACAGCCAGCACCTTGTTCTCCTTTCCCGCGAAAGGCGGAAACTCTACCACCTTTCGCTTGGGCGTAATGCCGGCCTTCTTAAAGTGCCCCAGCAAGCCTTTGGTGGTGTTCTTTTCCTTCTTATCGTCATAGGCAAGCTGCAAGGCTGCATATCTGTCCGTTTCGACCGATTTAACTTGCGTGACAACACATGGGCCGGCTTCGATGACGGTACAGGGGATATTCTTCCCGTCGGCGCCGAAAACGGAGGTCATTCCGATTTTTGTTCCTATAATTCCTGCCATGTTTGTTTTAATTCAGATTTCAAATTTCATATAGCTACCACCGCACAGCTGCGCAATGGTAAGACGTTTATCAACTTAAGCATTATTCGTATGCATCCTGCGCTTGCATCTTGCATTCTGCATTCTGCATTTTACATTTTACATCTTACATCTTGCATTCTGCATTCTGCATCTTGCATTTTACATTCTGCATTTTACATTCTGCATTTTGCATTTTGCATTTTGCATTTTGCATTTTGCATTCTGCATTCTGCATTTTTTACACCTTAATTTCCACCTCCACGCCGCTGGGGAGCTCGAGCTTCATCAGGGCGTCGATGGTTTTTGGGGTTGAGCTGTAGATGTCCAGCAGGCGCTTGTAGGTGCTGAGCTGGAACTGCTCGCGCGCCTTCTTGTTGACAAAGGTTGCGCGGTTTACGGTGAAGATTTTCTTCTGCGTAGGCAGGGGCACCGGGCCGCTCACCACCGCGCCGGTGGCTTTCACCGTTTTCACAATTTTCTCCGACGACTTGTCCACTAAGGAGTGGTCGTACGACTTCAACTTTATTCTAATTTTTTGGCTCATGGTATTTCAAAATTCCAAATTTACTCGCTCTATATTGCGCTTTTTACTTTTCTTTGCCTGTGATTTTCAACTGGTACTGCAACGAAAGCTGAAAGGTGTATAGCATCAGCTCCCCAATACTTTTTTCTCCGCTAAATCCGTTTTCTGTAGAAAAAAAGAGGCATCCCGATGTGCATCTCATAGCTCCACTTCTCGGAAAGCTTAACGTGCATTTTAGTCGCAATTTGCACCCCAAACGGGGTATCGTAATTCATCCGCTTTGCAAATTGCTCCTGCTTTGAGCCTGAAGCGGCGGTAAATCCCTGTCCGAACAGCCCCAAGCCTGCGTATACCCTCATAGCCTCAGTACCCACACCATCCAGCAACTTGTAGGTTCCGTTTACAGAAACGTGTCCTCCTCTCAATCCCGTCAGCCAGCCGCCGGTAGCGGTTACGTCCCAGCGGTGGTGCTGCATGGTGTAAATCGGTACTATCACCTTTCCGGCAACCATTCCTACATGGTGCTCCGTTTGGGCGGCGCCCGTCTTGCACGAAAACAAGGTTAACAAAAAAAGTACGGCGCGATAAAAATTCATCAATGCTATGCAACGGCTATATAATTCTCGCTACTAAGAAAACTTGTCCGGCGCCGCCCGCCATTGCTTCAGCGCGTCCACGTCGCCGGGCTGAATGTATCCGTCTTCTAAGGCCTGCTCCACCAGCGCGGTGTAGCTCGACAAGGTGGTCAGCTCCGTGCCCAGCTCCTCAAACTTTTTACGCGCCTCGTCAAACTCATACGTAAAAATCGCTACCATGCCGAGCACATTCGCCTTTTCTTCGTTGAGGCGCTCTACCGCTTTTGCGCTGCTTTTGCCTGTTGAAACGAGGTCTTCTACCACCGCCACTTTTTTTTCTGCCACCGCTGCGCCTTCAACCACCTTTTTCAGCCCGTGCTCCTTGCGCTCTTCCCGGACGTAGGCAAACGGCAGCTCCAGCTTTTCGGCAACCAGCATTCCGTGCGCAATGGCGCCGGTGGCAACTCCCGCAATAACCTCTACATCGGGATACTTTGCCTTTATCAAGTTTACAAACGCCTCGGCTATTTGGCTTCGCACCTGCACATCGCCCAGCGTGCAGCGGTTGTCGCAGTAAATTGGCGACTTCCACCCCGATACCCACGTAAACGGGTTGGCGGGGCTTAGCTTCACTGCGCCTGTTTTGAGCAGGCTGTGCGCGATTTGCTTGGCGATATCTACGCTCATTTATCTAATATCTAATATCCCCTACTCTTCTAAATCCTTGTCGCCTCTTTTCTTTCCCTGCGCCTTTTCGATAATATCCTTAGCGAGTGAAGCGGGGACTTCGGCGTAGTGGTCAAACTCCATGGTGGAGGTTGCGCGGCCGGAGCTGAGCGTGCGCAGCACGGTTACGTATCCAAACTGCTCGGAGAGGGGGACGCTTGCCTTTATCACGCGGGCGTTTCCCTTGGAGTCCATGTTCTGAATTTGCCCGCGGCGCTTGTTGAGGTCGCCGATGATGTCGCCCATGTACTCCTCCGGGGTTACCACCTCGAGCGCCATGATAGGCTCCATAATTACGGGGTTTGCTTTTGGGCAGGCGTGGCGGAAGGCCGCGCGCGCGCATATCTCAAACGAAAGCGAATCGGAGTCCACCGCGTGGAATGAGCCGTCCTTGAGCGTGACTTTCATTGAGGGGAGCTCGTATCCGGCAAGCACGCCGTTGCTCATGGCCATCTTGAAGCCTTTTTCCACCGCCGGAATAAACTCGCGGGGGATGTTTCCGCCTTTCACCATATCGACAAACTGCAGGCCGGTTTGCCCTTCGTCGGGGGGGGCAATTTCGACGATAATATCGGCAAACTTACCGCGGCCGCCGGTTTGCTTTTTGAATACTTCGCGGTGCTGCACGGTTCCGCGCAGGGCCTCCTTGTAGTTCACCTGCGGCGCGCCCTGGTTGATTTCCACGCCAAATTCGCGCTTGAGGCGGTCAACAATAATTTCGAGGTGCAGCTCACCCATGCCGCTGATAACGGTTTGCCCGGTTTCTTCGTCCGATTTTACGGTGAAGGTGGGGTCTTCTTCCGCCAGCTTGCCGAGGGCAATGCTCAGCTTGTCCAAATCCTTCTGGGTTTTAGGCTCCACCGCCAGGCCAATCACCGGGTCGGGGAAGGTCATCGACTCCAAAACGATGGCGTTTTTTTCGTCGCACACGGTGTCGCCCGTGCGGAGGTCTTTGAAGCCTACGCAGGCGCCAATGTCGCCGGCTTCCAGAAATTCTATGGGATTTTGCTTGTTGGAGTGCATTTGGTAGAGCCTCGATATGCGCTCCTTTTTCCCCGATCGGGGGTTGTAAACGTATGAGCCGGCATCGAGGCGCCCCGAGTAGGCGCGCACGAAGGCAAGGCGCCCCACGAAGGGGTCTGTGGCAATTTTGAACGCCAAGCCGCAGAAAGGCTCCGAGGATGATGGCTTGCGCTCAATGGTTTTGTCGGCATTTCCGGGGTCGGCGCCCACTACGGTGCCCTTGTCGAGGGGGCTTGGCAGGTAGCGCGCCACGGCGTCGAGCAGGTACTGCACGCCCTTGTTCTTGAAGGAAGCGCCGCACATTACCGGCACAATGGACATCCCGATGGTGGCCTTGCGTATGGTTTCTATGATTTCGGCTTCGGTGATAGAGGCGGGGTTGTCGAAGAATTTTTCGAGGAGGGCGTCGTTGTACTCCGCAATGGCTTCGATGAGCTTTCCGCGCCATTCGGCGGCTTCGGCGGCCATGTCGGCAGGAACATCGCCTACGGTGTAGTTTACGAGTTCTTTGCTTTCGGAGTTGTAGATAAGCGCTTTGTTTGAGACGAGGTCAACAATTCCCAAAAATTTATCTTCTGCGCCGATGGGGAGCGTGATGGGGACGGGGTTTGCGCCCAGCTTTTCTTTAATTTCCTTTACCACGTTGAAGAAGTCTGCGCCCGTTCGGTCCATTTTGTTGACGTAGGCCATTTTGGGCACGTGGTACTTTTCGCTTTGCCGCCATACGGTTTCGGACTGTGGCTCTACGCCGCCTACGGCGCAGAAGGTTGCAATTGTTCCGTCGAGCACGCGCAACGATCGCTCGACTTCTATGGTGAAGTCAACGTGTCCGGGTGTGTCTATGAGGTTGATGTGGTAGGTGTTTCCGCCGTAGTTCCAGAAAGTGGTTGTAGCTGCCGAGGTAATGGTGATACCGCGCTCCTGCTCCTGCACCATCCAGTCCATGGTGGCAGCGCCTTCGTGTACTTCGCCGATTTTATGCGTTTTTCCCGTATAAAAAAGGATTCGCTCGCTCGTTGTGGTTTTTCCCGCATCGATGTGAGCCATGATACCAATGTTCCTCGTATATGTTAAATCTCGTGCCATTTAGGTTTTTTCCTTGTCTCTGCGTTTCTTTCTGCCAATTAAATCTGCTAATTAAAATCTATAGTGAGCAAACGCCTTGTTGGCCTCTGCCATTTTGTGCATGTCTTCCTTCCGCTTAAAAGCGCCTCCTTCTTCGTTGTATGCGGCAACGATTTCTGCGGCCAGCTTTTCGGCCATTGATTTTCCGTTGCGGGCGCGGGAGTACTTGATCATATTTTTTACGCTAATCGCGATTTTTCGCTCCGGGCGCACTTCGGTGGGCACCTGAAAGTTGGCGCCTCCAATCCGGCGGCTTTTGACCTCAATGGAGGGGGTTATATTTTCCAGCGCTTTTTTCCAAACGTCAAGCGGCGCCTTATCAGCGTCTTTCATCTTCTCGCCTACCCTGTCTATGGCGTCATAGAATATGGCGTAGGCAATGCTCTTCTTTCCGGCTTTCATAAGGTCGTTCACAAACCTTGTTACCAGCGTATCTCCGAACTTAGGGTCGGGAAGTAAAATTCGTTTTTTTGGCTTTGCTTTTCTCATTTTTCAATCGTGGGGCAGGCGTAAGGCCGCCCTGTTTTTTATGTTAACTTTACTCGTGCGATGGGTATTGTATAGCTACTTCTTTTTGGCGGGAGCAGCGGCCCCCGCTTTTGGACGCTTTGCACCGTAGCGCGAACGGCTTTGGCGGCGGCCATCTACGCCCGAAGCGTCGAGGGAGCCGCGCACTAAGTGGTAGCGCACGCCCGGAAGGTCTTTCACGCGCCCGCCGCGCACCAGCACAATGGAGTGCTCCTGCAGGTTGTGGCCTTCGCCGGGGATGTAGGCGTTTACCTCTTTAAGGTTGGTGAGCCTCACGCGGGCTACCTTGCGCATGGCCGAGTTGGGCTTTTTGGGTGTTGTGGTGTACACGCGCACGCACACGCCTCGGCGCTGCGGGCATGAGCTCAGAGCGGGTGATTTACTTTTCTGCACCAGCTCGGTTCTTCCTTTTCTTACTAACTGCTGAATTGTTGGCATTGTTGCTCAAATGCTTGTTTTGTGAACTTTGTTTTGCGAACTATTTATCTGATTTTTAAATACTTACAATTGACCGTTTCCGCTTGTTTCACGCTTTTTTTTTCGTAAAAGTTGTGAACTTTTGGGAAAATCAGGGCTGCAAAGGTAGACATTTTTTTGATATTACAAGAGCTATCATATTTTTTAGCTTGTTTTTTTCGCCCCAAAAGCGGGAGTTCTCAGCTAAATATTCATAAATCGATTAACAAAAAATTTTTTCGGAGCAAAAAATACCGGTAAATATCCCCATATTTCTGCTGTTTTTCCCTTGCGCAGCCGCCGCTTTCGTATTATTTACCACTGCCGTTGGGTAAAAGCCGGGCAGCGGCGGTGCCCGAAATTCCGGCAGGCGGGGTGCGGACGGAGTGGCGCATGGCTGCTGCTGAGGTTGTTTTGTTATCAAGAAAGCGCTATATTTGCCCTTTGCAGCTATTTTTGTTCTCTGTATCTCTAATAAATTACATTACAGCTATGAAGTTAGTAACCCTTACATGTCTTGCCGCTATAGCAGCGCCGCTGCTATCGTGCAGCAGCAGCAGCCGAAGCGCGCATGACGACGACCCCACGATGAGCGCCAATCCACTTGCCATAGCGCAGGCGCTTGATTCGCTCAAAGCGCGCCACCCCCGCATAGACGAGGCACGCGCCGCCAAAGGCATTGCGCAGGCGGCGGCGCTATGGCGCACAAGCGATGGCAACGCAGCGCATTTTGTAGCGTTCTGCGCAAACGAATACGTGCACGACGAGGCCGAGCGCCAGGCGCTGTTTGCCAAGCTGTCGGACAAGCTCGAAGCCGTGTGGGGCTACTTCAACATCATCGACCTCAAGCTGAAGCAAGCGCGCGATGAGGCCGGCGACGAGCCGACAAAAATTGACATGGAGATGGCAGGATACGACGTAGCGGCGCACTTCAACGACGATATGTTCGCCTCTAAGGTGGCCTTTACCGTCATCATCAACTTTCCCTCGTATAGCCTGAGCGAAAAGCGGGAGCAGGGCGAAAGCTGGTCGGCTTTGCAGTGGGGGTATGCACGGCTGGGGGAGGTGTTTGCCACGCGCATTCCCGCCGCGCTGAAGCTGGCAACGGCAAAGGCAAACGCCGCAGCCGAAGCGTACGTGTCGCGCTACAACATTGCGATGGGAGGGCTGCGCAGCGAGGCGGGCGAATCGCTCTTCCCCGCCGACATGCTGCTCATTTCGCACTGGGGGCTGCGCGACGAGCTGAAGGCCTGCTACGCCGACGCGCAGCGCGGGCTTGAAAAGCAGCGCATGATTTACGCCGTCATGGAGCGCATCGTTGAGCAGCAAATTCCGGCCAAGGTGGTCAACAACGCCGGGGTGGAGTGGCGCCCCTACAGCAACAAGGTTTTTGAAAACGGCAAGGAGGTCGTTGCACCGCCCGAGCCGGACACGCGCTACGACATGCTCCTGCGCACCTTTGGGGCACAGCGCGCCGAAGACCGCTACACGCCGCAGCACCCCACCTACATTCGGCGCGCCTTTGAGGGCGACATGGAGTTTTCGGTGGAGGAGGTTAAGGGGATGTACACCCGCTTCGTATCCTCGGAGGTGGTGGCGGAGGTGGGGCGGCTGATAGCGCAACGGCTGGGGCGACCGCTGGAGGCGTTTGATATATGGTATGACGGGTTTAAGGTGCGCAGCGGCGTTCCGGAGGAGGCGCTGAGCGCGCAAACGGCCGCGCTTTACCCTACGGCAGCCCACTTTGAGCGGGGGTTGCCCGACATTTTACGCCGGCTGGGGTTCTCCGCCGCCGATGCGCAGCGCATTTGCGACAAGGTGGAGGTAGACGCCTCCCGCGGCGCCGGCCATGCGTGGGGCGCCATGATGCGAGGCGACAAGGCGCACCTGCGCACGCGCGTGGCCGCAGGCGGCATGGACTACAAGGGGTACAACATTGCCATGCACGAGTTTGGGCACAACGTGGAGCAAACTATCAGCCTGCACGACGTGGAGTACTACACCATGAGCGGCGTGCCCAACACCGCCTTTACCGAGGCGCTGGCGTTTGTTTTCCAAAAGCGCGATTTGGACTTGCTGGGCGTTGGCGGCACCAATCCGGACAAAACCCACCTGAACGCGCTGGACATTTTTTGGGGGTGCTACGAAATCATGGGCGTTTCGCTGGTCGACATAGCCGTGTGGGAGTGGCTGTACGCCCACCCCGCCGCAACCCCTGCCCAGCTCAGGGAGAGCGTGCTGCGCATTGCCCGCGAAGTGTGGAACGCCTACTACGCCCCGGTGCTGGGCAACCCCGATTCGCCCATACTCGCCATCTACTCGCACATGCTGAGCTACCCGCTGTACCTCTCCTGCTACCCCATGGGGCACCTCGTCGAATTTCAGCTCGAGGAGCATTTGCGGGGGAAAAACTTTGCCGACGAGGTGCTGCGCATCTACCGGCTGGGGCGGCTCACCCCGCAGGTGTGGATGAAGCGAGCCACCGGCGGAGAGGTCAGCATTGAGCACACCCTCAAGGTGGCGGAGAATGCCGTGAAGCGGCTAAGCGCCGGCCAAACCGCAGGGCTGTAGCGTTAGCGTTAGATATAGCATCACATTTCGCAAAAATTAACAATTCAAAATAAAATGTTTGCGTACTTTTGGCGTCAAATTGGACGGGCTTAACAGCCAAATCCTTGTACTCAAAAGCTACGTAAACCATCAAACACCAAAAGAAAATGCGCAGAAAAAGTTGTATTTCGTTTTTACTGCTCCTGTGTGCGTATATCGCTACAGGACAAAAAGTTGTAAATTTAAACAATGGAAAATTCAAAATTGTTCAATTTACGGATATTCACTACAAGGCCTCCAACCCGGCGTCAAAGGAATCCATTGCGCTGATAAAAGAGGTGCTTTCCAACGAAAAGCCTGATTTAGTAGCGCTTACCGGAGATATTGTGACCATGAGCCCCTGCCTTGAAGGATGGGACGATATTCTGAACGCTATCGAAGAGCTTAAAATCCCCTGGGCAGCAGTATTTGGTAACCACGACGATGAGCATGATAAAACGCGCAGCGAAATCATGGAGTACATCGCCAAGCGAAAATACGCCCTCTCATCCAAAGGCCCGGAGGACATCAAAGGCGTTGGCAACTACATCGTTGAAGTTTCGGACGGGAAAGCGATTAAATTTCTGCTCTACTTCATGGATTCAAATGCCTACAGCCATTTTGAAGGCGTGCACGGCTACGGGTGGTTTGGGCACGACCAGGTATCATGGTACAGAAAGCAGAGCGCCGAGTACGCTAAAAAGAGCGGTAGGCCAATACCGGCTTTGGCCTTCTTTCACATTCCCCTGAACGAATACGCCGATATGACGTTAGCCAGAAAAAAGATGGTGGGCATGAAAAACGAGCCGGAATGTCCGCCTGCGATGAACTCGGGTATGTTTTTGGCAATGAGAGAATGCGGAGATGTGATGGCAACTTTCGTCGGGCATGACCACGATAACGATTACATTGGCAAGTACAACGGCCTGTTTCTGGCCTACGGGCGCTTTTCGGGAAGCAAAACGACGTATACGCACATGCTTCACGGCGCAAGGGTGATCGAGCTGACCGCCGGGGAGGAGGGCTTTAAAACATGGATTTACCTGAAAGGGAATCAGATTGTTAACACCGTAAATAGCGCCGATTTCAGCGCCGACAAGTAGCCGTGCGCCTTTTCCTCAGCCGCAAGCCTTGCTTTTTGGGCTTTTAGGTTCCCTAAAGGATTCTGCCATATCGCTCCACTCCGCATCGGATTACTCCCCAAGCACCACAGCGTCGTAGTACTGCACCACGTAGGTGAGCGCAATGAGCATAAAAAAGAAAAACCCCGCCATGCGCCTGTGTCGCGTGAGGGTGAGAAGGTTGGCGATGAGCACGCTTGCCGGAACAGCCATGAGCGGAAGCAGGAACATGGAGCCGGAGGGGAGCGTTACCATCACCGCCAGCATGATAAAAAACGTCCAGACAAACAGCATGTGTATCTTCCTCACCTTTACCCGCGAGGTAAGCATTCCGCGCAGCAGCATAGACATGGCCATCACTACGAGCAGCAGCAGGTAGGAGAGGTAAACCCACTCTACCACCCACCCATTCTCAAACACCCAGTTTGAGGCGGCAAAGAGGCAGGTGTAGAGGCGCTGAAAAAGGGTAAACACATCACCTGTAGCCACATAGAATGCCGCGCCGGCGTAGAGGTATGGCAGCGCCGCGCCGCACAAGGCAATCACCCAGTGCCTCCACGCCATGGGCGTGCAGAGCAGCGGCAGGGCTATCGGCAAAATGAGGAGGAGAAAAACGGCCGAAGCCGAAAAGAGCGAAGCTAGCGCAAGAAACATGGCCGCCGAAAATATGGAGGCAAATACGCGCTTGCGGAGGTACACCCTGAGCAGCAGGAAAAGCCCCGTCATGAAGCACAGGGCGGCAATGTACGATCCGTTCATGCACTTTTGGAGGGGAAACGTGGAGCAAATGAGCACAAAGACAAATGGGGGCAGGTGTATCTGCTCCGGCGCAAAAAAGTGTTTTCCGCTCAGGCTGATAAGCATGCCCGCGAGCAGGTACATGAGCAGGAAGGCGGCAATGGTGGAGAGGAGCGGGCTAAGCTCCACCAGCTCCATGAAGTGCTGCTCGAGGGGCATCATAGGGATGTCGTCTTTGACCTGCATTGGCGCAAAGAAGCTCGGTAGCCAGAGCGAAAGGGTAATGAGCAGGCTGAAGAAGGCGGCGGAGGCAGATCTTTTTTTAAATATACCGAACATAGGCTATGCGGCTCAAATTTTTTTCATCGCACTTAAAATTCGCTTTATGACCGTTTGCGCGCTCACCACGCGGTTGGCCGCCTCGGGGATGACAAGGCTCTGTGGGCTTTCTATCACATCGTCGGTAACGATCATGTTGCGGCGCACGGGCAGGCAGTGCATGAAGTAGGCGTTGTTGGTGAGCGCCATTTTTTCGGCGTCCACCGTCCAATCCCGGTCTTGGCTGAGGACTTTCCCGTAGGCGTCGTCGGCGTAGGCCGCCCAGCTTTTGGCGTAAATAAAGTCGGCTCCGGCAAAGGCCTTGCGCTGGTCGTACTCAACCTTTGCGCAGCCCACAAAGGCGGGGTCGAGCTCGTAGCCTTCGGGGTGGGTGATGGCAAAATCGTATTCGGCGGCGTTCATCCACTCGGCAAAGGAGTTTGGCACCGCCTGCGGGAGGGCGCGCGGGTGAGGCGCCCAGGTGAGCACCACCCTGGGGCGGGCGGTTTTTTTGTACTCCTCGATGGTGATTAGGTCGGCAAAGCTCTGCAGCGGGTGGCGCGTGGCCGCCTCCATGCTCACCACCGGCTTTCCCGAATGGGCAATGAACTGGTTTAGCAGCACCTCGCGGTAGTCCGTTTCCTTGCACTCAAATCGGGCAAACGAGCGCACGCCAATCACGTCGCAGTAGGCGCCCATGACCGGAATAGCCTCGAGGATGTGCTCGGGCTTGTCGCCGTCCATGATCACGCCGCGCTCCGTTTCCAGCTTCCAGGCGCCCTGGTTTACGTCGAGCACGATGGCGCTCATGCCGAGGTTCAGCGCAGCCCGCTGGGTGCTGAGGCGCGTGCGCAGGCTCGAATCAAAAAAAATGAGGAGCATGGTCTTGTTTTTGCCCAGCGTATCCCACCTAAACGGCGTCCGCTTAACCTCAAACGCTTCTTTTACAGCCTCCTGTAAATTGCCAATGTCTTGCACGCAGGTAAAATGCTTCATCGCTATCCTGATATTAAATTCATAAAGCGCAAAGGTAAGCTTTTTTTATGTATTTTTCCGCCTATAACTTTTCGCGGAAAATTTTTATCTGCCTGTGGGTAATCCCAAAATTTCATGCTAACTTTGTCGCCTAATATCTTTAGCACAACCGTCCCCTTTCCTGGTCGGGCGGTAGCGTTGCGCATGAAATTAACTTACTGAAAATTATACAGCATTGAACATCAGAATTGGCATTGCCGGCGATCAGCACGCTGTGTACGCCGAGCGCATCTGCGAGCTCATCAACGAGTCGGCCAAGCAGCGTGGGACGGGGATTGCCTCGCGCACGCCGGAGTACATAGCGCAAAAAATCTACGACGGCAAAGCCGTTATAGCCGTCGACGCCGACGCCAACGAGGTGGTGGGGTTTAGCTATATCGAAACGTGGGGTCACGGCAGGTTTGTTGCCAATTCGGGGCTTATCGTCAACCCGGACTACCGGCACATGGGGCTGGCGTACAAAATCAAGAAAAAGATTTTCAACCTTAGCCGGAAAAAATTTCCGCAGGCGCGCATCTTCGGCATCACCACCGGCCTGGCGGTGATGAAAATCAACTCGTCGCTGGGGTACGTGCCGGTCACCTTTTCGGAGCTTACCGACGACGAGGAGTTCTGGAAAGGCTGCCAAAGCTGCCGCAACTACGACATCCTACAGCGCAACAACCACCGCATGTGCCTCTGCATCGGAATGCTGTACGACCCCAAAAAGCATCAGGGGCTGCGGCAGCACCTCCTCGACTTTGTCCGCCGCAACAACCTCCGCGCTCAGCGGCTGAGATTCCGATGGTGGATGAGGAATAGAATTAAGAATTAAGAATTTGAGTAAATAAATAGCAAGTCGTAAAATATGCAAGGACAATTAGCTGTACAACAAAAATCCTGTAGGGATGACATATCGGTAGAAAACAGCACATTCGCAATCAAAAAATCCTGTAGGGATGACATGTCGGTAGAAAACAGCACATTCGCAATCAAAAAATCCCGTAGGGATGACATGTCGGTAGAAAATATTCGCTTAAACCGTTGGAATAATCTTCTGATGTTGACATGTCATCCCTGCGGGATTTTTTAAGTAGTAAGCATAAAAGATTTTGACGCCATGAAAAAGAGATTCTGTTTTTATTTGATTTCCGCTCTTGCCTTCGCTTTGCCGGGATGCTCCGACAAAACGAATAATGTTTCGCAGTACAATGTTGTATGGGATACGCCGAGCGAGAATTCGTTCGGCTCAATGCCGCTGGGTAACGGCGATATCGGGTTGAACGTATGGTGCGAAAAAAACGGCGACTTGCTTTTCTACATCAGCAAAGTAGATGCGTATGATGCAGGACATAAGCTCCCGAAACTCGGACGTATCCGCATCAAAACCGAACCCGCCCTTTCGACCGTGCATTTTAAACAAACGTTGAGCCTTAGCGACGCTTCGATGCTGATTGAATCGGACGACGCCAGGTTCAAAATCTGGGTCGACGCCAACAATCCTGTCATCAGGGTGGAAGGCAACAGCACGATGCCGCGCATAGCGACCCTCTGCCTTGAGACCCTGCGCCCCTTACACCCTCTGCCGGAGCTCGACAAACTCCTGTCCGGAAAAGGAACGGTCGGCATTGTGTTCGATACTCCGGACGACAAACTTGCGTGGTGCTATCGCAATCTGTCATCGCAATGGGCGGAGAATCTGCAAGTCCAAAATACTCCGGAGCTTGTGGCGAAAACCAAAGACCCGATTTTACACCGTACATCAGGTTGCCTGCTTCAGGCGGACGGATTTGTGAAAGAATCTCCCGCCGTCCTGAAATCCAAAGACGCTGTTACCGGTTTCGGCTGCGCTGTCAAAGTCGTTTCCACTCAACCCGAAAGCCCGGAAACATGGCTGGCGGAGGCTTCCGCGCCCTTCGTATCCGACTGGAAATCGCACTGCGACTATTGGAAATCGTTCTGGGAACGCAGCTATATTCATGTTACTTCGTGCGGTAAGGGCATGTTCAACTTCGACCAGTGCCGTTACACACAGTTTATACAGGGCTCTAAAGCGTATGAGGGACATAAGGAAATCGCTGCCGGCAAAAATGCGCGGCAGCTTAGCGAACGATACGCCCTTGAGCGGTTTTGCGAAGCCGCCGCCGGACGTGGAGCTGTTCCTCCGCCTTTCAACGGCTCGATTTTTACTATGGACACACCCGCCGGAGTAGCAGGGTTTTACACTCCTGTCGACAAGCCGGCTTCGCCCGACGAGCGCGACTGGGCGCATCTCTCGTTTATGTGGCAAAACACTCGTCATCCGTATTTTGCAATGGCTGCACGGGGCGATTACGACGCTCTTCGTCCGGGTATGCAATTTGTTCGCGACGGGTTGGAGATATGTAAAGACCGGTGTAAAAAATATTTCGGACACGAGGGCGCGTTTATTATGGAAGCGAG
>JAIROF010000102.1 GCA_031257655.1 Prevotellaceae bacterium
TGGATGTGTCCGTCCCGCGGCAACTGGCGGTTTGCCATCCTGCGTATCTACTGGGACGACGAAAAGGAACCGTCGGTCGAATGTCCTATGGGCGACTTTTTCGGCATGGGATGGGGCGTCCCCGCGTCGCTAAACTCGCTGGCGGTCTGCGTAAACCCGATGATGGGGTTCAACTGCTACTGGACAATGCCTTTCCGCAGGAAATGCAAAATCACTGTGGAAAATGTCGACGGCAAGGAATTTTACAAAGATTATAAGGACGGGGTGGTGCTGTTTTATCAGATTGATTACACGCTGACGGACGTGCCCGACGACGCCGCCTACTTCCATGCGCAGTGGCGGCGCAGCAATCCCAACACAACATCGGACTATACTATCGTGGACAACATCCGCGGGAAGGGTCATTACGTCGGCGTCTACTTAGCCTGGGGTGTGAACAACGACGGCTGGTGGGGCGAAGGCGAAATCAAGTTCTTCATGGACGGCGACACGAAGTTCCCTACGATTTGCGGCACCGGGGCGGAGGACTATTTCTGCGGCTCGCACGGGTTCGACCGCGGAGGGCAGTACACGGAATTTTGTTCGCCCTACAGCGGCCTGGCGCAGGTGATACGTCCTGATGGCGCTTACCGGGCGCAGCAGCGTTTCGGCCTGTACCGCTGGCACATTGCCGACCCTGTCCGCTTTGAGAAAGATTTGAAGGTTACCATTCAGGATTTGGGCTGGCGGCACGGCGGTAGCCGCTATCTGGCGCAGCAGTCGGACATTGCTTCGGTGGCGTACTGGTATCAGACCGAACCGCACAACACATTCCCGAAGCTTCCGGCATGGCAGGATTTGGAGGTGAATTGATGGCGCAATTAACCACTTTGCTATTGCTATTACAGCTGGGGCGGTTCAACCGCATGGAATTGCTACCTGCAACTTCACACAATCAAGCTGCCGGCCATAACGCGACGGACAAGTACGATATCATCCATGACATTGAAAATAATGGTCATTTTCTTATACGTAGCTGTCCGTGCATCCGGCCCGTAACGGCGCTGAATGGATTCATGTCGGCTAATGGGGTAGATATCACCGGTAAAAGTAAGCTTGTAGATTTCATGGATAATTCCGTCTTTATACTTGATTGCGGTTTCAGGCGCCATCAACCGGAAGGTGATATAACGAAAAATATCGTCAATATCCGTTTCAGCCTCCATCGAAATGCAGATGAAAAACTTTCTCATAGGACATTCAAAAGGGCAATGGCGCCATTTTTCCTTCTGCGACAAGTTTTGCACGCAGTTCACATATATCCGTACCGTAATATGCGGAAAGTTTGTCATCCAGCTTGGCGGAAAATTCCTTCAGCGTCATTCCTGCAGGCATACCGTTTTCGTCATATTCCACGCCCGGATAGCGTTTTTGGGGGGCAAGAGCTGCTTCCATATTCAATGTGATTTTTATAATGCAACAAAAGTACGAATGAATTATCAAGCATCCAAATTTTAAAGCAATGAACCGAAGAGATTTTATTGTAAAAAGCCTTTATGCGGCGGGGGGAGGCGTGGCGGTGGCGCTGTCGTCGTCGGCTGTTGCAGCGGCGGGGCAGCGCATGCTGCTGTCCGGCGAAAAGGGTGGCGACAGCTTTACGCTTTTTCGCAATCCGCCTGCCGGCTACCGCCCGTTTGTGCGCTGGTGGTGGAACGGCAACAAGGTGCAGCCCGGCGAGCTGATACGCGAGCTGCGCCTTTTGAAGGATGCCGGCATTGGCGGCGTGGAAATCAACCCCGTCAAATTCCCCGAGCACACCGACGACTTGGGCGCCAAAGCCCTCACGTGGCTCAGCGACGAGTGGATTGATGCGCTGAAGGCGGCGCTCGACGAGGCAAAGCAGCTGGGCATGACCTGCGACCTGATTGTTGGCTCGGGCTGGCCCTTTGGCGGCAAATTCCTGAAGGACGAGGAGCGGGCACAGATCATGGTCATCGGCGTAAAGAAGCTCGAAGGCCCCATGCTGTACGAGACCTCCGTATTCGCGCTGCTAAAGGATGCCGATCCCCGCATCAGCGCATCCTACAGCGGTCGCCTCCCCCACCTCCTTTCGCTCCGCCTTGCGCCCGACCCGATGGGCAGCCTGTCGGAGGAGACCGACCTTTCGGGCCTGCTGAAAGAGGGCCGCGAGGTGCTGCAAATCCGCATCCCAAAGGGGAAGCACGCCCTCTACTCGCTGGTGAGGATCGACGCTTTTGGCGAAGTCATCAACGGCGCACCCGGCGCGGACGGGCCTACGCTCAACCACTTTGACCGGGAGGCGGTAACGAAATACCTCAACCACATGTCCAGCGCCATCGAAGGGCGCATTGGGCCGCTTTCGGGCTACCTCCGGGCGCTCTTTACCGACAGCATGGAGCTGGAGGGCGCCAACTGGACAGGCGACATGGCCGAGGCCTTTGCCCGTCGCCGCGGCTACGACGTCATGCCCTACCTTCCCTACCTCATGTTCAAAACCGAAGGCATGGGCAACGTGTCCGACTACAATTACGGCGTGGGCATGTCGCCCGAATTTCGCGATATGATTGAGCGGATGCGCTTCGACATGGAAACCACCAAGGCCGAGCTGCTGCTTGAACGCTTTACGGGGACATACGTTGAATGGTGCCACGGGCTGAACGTCAAATCGCGCGCACAAGCTTACGGGCGCGGCTTTTTCCCGCTCGAAACCAGCATGGCGCACGACATCCCAGAAGGGGAATCGTGGACAACCAACTATCTGCAACACCGCATCGGCGAAGAAATGTCGAACGAAGACTACCGGCGGGGGCGGTCTTACACGATGGTCAACAAGTACGTCTCGTCGGCAGCCCACCTCGCCGGCAAGCGGCTCGTGAGCGCCGAAGAGATGACCAACACCTACCGCGTGTTCAACATGACGCTCGAATTTCTGAAAATAGGCTGCGACATGAACGCCATCGCGGGCATCACGCATTCCGTCTTCCACGGATTTAACTATTCGCCGGCCGAAGCCCCTTTTCCCGGATGGATTCGCTACGGCGCCTACTACAACGAAAAAAACAACTGGTGGCCCTACTTCAAATATTTCAACGACTACCGCGCACGCGTATCCTCCATGCTGCAAAACGCCGACATGTACGCCGACATCGCCATCCTGCCGCCGGTAAACGACATGTGGACAACCATCGGGATGCAGAACGAGCCGTTCCCCTCGGCCATCACCGCGCCCTACACGAGCCTCCTCTGGGAGGCCATGCACAAAACGGGCAACGGCGCCGACTACGTATCCGAATCCATTCTCATCCATTCGACCGTCGAAAAAGGGTGGCTGCGCTACGGGGGGAGGAAATACAGCAGCCTTTTCCTGATAGAAACAGAGCGCATGTACCCCGCCACGCTTGCCAAGCTGTACGATTTTGTCGCCTCGGGCGGGCGCGTGCTCTGCGTTGAAAAATACCCCGCCAAGTCGCTCGGATGGAAAGACCACGAGCGCAACGACAGGGAGGTGGGCGAATGGATGCAAAAGCTGCGCGCCTTCCCCGACCGCTTTGCGCTGCTGACAAAGCCGGAGGACAACGATTTCATGGCGTGGTATCCCGCCGTGCAGCAAAAATACCGCCTTACGCCGTTTGTTGCCATCGAAAATCCTCACCCCTACGTGATGGCCAACCGCTACATTCGCGACGACGGGTCGGAATTTTTCTTTTTCATCAACGCTCACCTCCACCGCGAACACCAGACGATAGTCCGTTTTCCAAAGCAGATTACCGCCCGGCGCTACGGCTGGGTATGGAATCCCGAAGATGGCAAGCGCTACCGCATTTACCTCGACAAAAGCGGCGCATTCCCGCTGTACCTCGGCCCGGCGGATTCGCGCATCATCGTGTTCGACGGCACGGCGGAGCCGGGCGAAGCGTGGAAGCCCCTCCCCGTGAGCGGCGCAAACAGCCGCACGCTGGACGGCTGGGACGTTGAGCTGCGCCACAGCGGCAAAGATTTTACGGAAAAAACGCACTTCTTCGTGCTCGACGACCTCAAAAATACGCCGTACATCGACTTCACGGGCACCGTTGTTTACGCAAGGAAATTCTACCTCGACACCCTTCCGGCGCACACCGCTGTGCTCAACTTGGGAAAGGTTTGGGGGGTAGCCGAGGTAAAGGTCAACGGCAAGGAGTGCGGCGTGAGCTGGTACGGCAACCGCCTGTACAACCTTTCGGGCAAGCTGAAAACCGGCGAAAATGAGCTGGAGGTGAAAGTAATCACCACCATGGGCAACTACGTCCAAACGCTGAAAGGCGAAAACAAAATTGCAGAGAAGTGGACGGCACGCCCCGGAAGGGCGCCCCAGCCAAAGCAGTCGATGGGAATGGCGGGGCCGGTCACGCTATACGAAACCGAGGGAAACTAAGAACTAAGAGTTTAGAATTAAGAATAATCACTCACTAAAAAATCAAGAACCAATGTACAAAAAAATTTTCCTTACATGGTTGTTCGGCGCAGGTTGCATGGTGCAGGCTGGGGCCGAAGACTATAACGCATCGCTGTTTGGCGTCAAATCGAACGGCACAACGCTCAACACGACTTCTATCCAAAAGGCGATAGACTACATCAGCGAAAAAGGCGGCGGCACGCTGCACTTTTACGTCGGGAGATACCTCACGGGTACCATCTTCCTCAAGTCAAACGTTACCGTCAACCTCCACGAAGGCGCCATCCTCTTGGGCTCTACCAACCCCTACGACTATCGGGAGGTAGAAAAGGTCAGGATGCCGGCGCTGGTGGCCGCTTTCGGCGCCAACAACATCGCGATTGTCGGGAAGGGCGTCATCGACGGACAGGGGCGCGAACTATGCTACAACTTCCTCGACCAGCAGCAGAAGAACGTCATGCCCGACAGGATGAGCTACGACCGCCCGGGCTACCGTCCGCAGGGGGTTTACCTCCGCGAATGCAAAAACGTAACGGTAAAGGGCGTGACCATCAAAAGCGCCGCAGGGTGGACTTTTGAGCCTGACCAATGCGAAAATATGCTGATAGACAGCGTTACCGTGCTCGGTCTCGACTTCTGGAACAACGACGGCATCGACATCGTGGACTGCAAAAACCTCCGGCTGCTCAACTCGTTTATCGACGCAGCGGACGACGCTATCTGCTTCAAGTCGCACGACGCCAACGCGGCCAACGACAATATCGAGGTGCGCAGCTGCGTTGCCCGTTCGAGCGCCAGCGCCATCAAGTTTGGCACCGTTTCGGCAGGAGGATATAAAAACATCCGGCTCATCAACAACAGGGTGTACAACACGCACCGCTCGGCCATCACCATCGCCATCCCCGACGGCGGCTACGCCGACAATATCCTTGTCGACAGCCTCTACGCCTACAACACGAGCAACGCCATTTACCTGCGCATAGGCGCCCGCAACACCAGCCGCCCGCCCGGGAGGCTGAAAAACGTTACCATCCGCAACATGTACTGCGAAATACCGGCTACCAAGGCCGACGCCGGCTATCCCTACGAAGGCCCGATAGAAGATAATCCGCGCAATATCTCGCCGGCAAGCATCGTAGGCCTCGAAGGCGGACATGATATTGAAAACGTCGTCCTCGAAAATATCACCCTGGTATATCCGGGGGGCGGCAACGAACATTACGCTTATCGCGGACTGAAACCGGCCGAGCTGGATGCTATCCCCGAAATGCCGACCTCGTACCCCGAATTTTCGCAGTTCATAGAGCTGCCGGCATGGGCCTTCTGGATACGGCACGCGAAAAATATCCATTTTGAAAACATCACGTTCAAAGCCAAAGAGCGCGACTACCGCCCGGCCATCGTCATTCAGGAGGCCGACGGCGTGACGCTGAGAAAAATGGCGTACCACGAGCCGGGAGGCAAGAAAAAACAGGTGCACACCTACAAATCAAAAAACATTGTACAAGAATAACTCAAAAAAAAAAGACAAGCTATGACAAAAAACATTCTCAAGCTGCTGCTGCTCGGCGCCGGCTTGCTGGCCTGCCGGCAGCTGCAGGCCAAAGATTACGACGTGAGGGATTTTGGCGCCGTTGGCGACGGGATTTTCCTCAACAGCGCCACCATCCAGCGCGCCATCGACTTCGTCCACGCCCGCGGCGGCGGGCGGCTGGTGTTCTACCCGGGCGCATACGTCACCGGGAGCATCTACCTCAAGTCCAACGTCACGCTCCACATCGAGCAGGGCGCAACGCTGCTCGGCTCCACCAACCCCTGGGATTACGTCAAAGACCCCTACGTGGGCTGGATGGCGATGATTTTTGCCGTCAAGCAGGAGAACATCGGCATTACGGGCAAGGGCGTCATCAACGGGCGCGGATTCGCTACGGCCAACAACATGATAAAGTATATCCAGAAGGGCCTGCTCGACGACCCGCTGAGAAACGACCGCCCGAGCGAAACCAACCGCCCGGAAAATATCCACTTCCGCGAATGTTCGCATGTAGCCATCAGCGACGTTACGCTGAAAGACCCCGCCAGCTGGAACCAGACCTACGACCAGTGCCGCGACCTGCTGGTAGAGCGCATCCGCGTGGACAGCAAATCGTACTGGAACAACGACGGGATCGACATCGTAGACTGCGACGGCGTGGTCGTCAGGGAGTCGTTTTTCGACGCAGCCGACGACGCTATCTGCCTGAAATCGCACGACGCTAATGCGGTCTGCCAAAACGTAACGGTGGAAAGCTGTACCGCCCGCTCAAGCGCCAGCGCCCTGAAATTCGGTACCGCATCGCGCGGCGGATTCCGCAACATCCGCGTTACCGGCCTTACGGTTTACGATACCTTCCGCTCGGCCATTACCTTTGCCTCCGTAGATGGCGGGCAAATAGAGAACATCGTGGTGGACGGCGTGCGGGCTATCAACACCGGCAACGCGATTTACCTCCGTCTCGGCAACCGGAACAGCGGCAAAGCGCCTTCGCTCAAAAACGTAATCATCAAAAACGTCTATGCCGAAGTGCCTTACACCAAACCCGATGCAGGCTACAGCTACGAAGGCCCCGTGGAGGACAACCCGCGCAACATCTCGCCGGCAAGCATCGTAGGATTGCCGAATATGAGGGTAGAAAACATCACGCTCGAAAATATCGAAATGGTTTATCCGGGACGCGGCGACAGCCTCTACGCAAAGGTGGGGCTGACGGCCGGAGAGCTGGACGGCATTCCCGAAATGGAGAAAAGCTACCCCGAATTTTCGCAGTTCAGGGAGCTGCCGGCCTGGGGGCTTTACGTCCGCCATGCCGACGGTATTCGCCTCAAAAACGTTTCCTTCAGGGCGCAAAATGAAGACTACCGCCCTGCCGTCGTGCTCGACGACGTAAACGGTGCGACTTTCACCGGCGTTACCTTCAGCGAACCAAACGATGGAGGGAAAAACCAGCTGTTCCGCTACAAATCATCAAATATCACCATACAGTAAACCGCTTAAATCTGTTCCAAAAAAATGAAAAAGTTTATTATCTCCATATTGCTCATCGCCTCTGCGCTGCATCTACCGGCGCAGACAGACTACAAGGCATCGCTGTTCGGCTGCATGTCCGACGGCATTACGCTCAACACGCAGTCGATACAGACCGCCATCAACACCATCAGCAGCTGCGGAGGCGGCACGCTGCACTTCTACGTGGGGCGCTACCTCACGGGCACCATCTTCCTGAAGGATAACGTAACGATAGCGCTGCACGAAGGCGCCACGCTTGTGGGCGTACCCTCCATCTATGACTACGCCGGTCCGTCGGACGCTCCGAAAGGCCTCATCGTTGCCGATGGGCAGAAAAACATCGGCATAGTAGGCTCTACGCCCGAGCGCGAGTTCAACACCAACGTCGTAGGCAACGGCATCATACAGGGGCAGGGCGCGCTCCTCGTAAAGAACGCCGAGGCGCAGCGGGCAAAGGGATACCTCGACGAAACCATCGAGCAGGCCGCCCCAGCGCTGATTAGCTTTGCCGGATGTACGGGCGTAAAAGTCACGGGGCTGATGCTCGAGGGCGCCGCCGGCGCCGCCGTAACCTTCAAACGCTGCAAAAACGTGGAAACAGCCCGCCTGCTGGTCGATAGCCGCGAAACGCCCGCAAGCAGCGGCGTCGTTGCCGACGATTGCGAAAACCTCAACGTGGCCGACAACTTTATCCACGTCTCAGGAAAGGCTATCCGAATAGCTCGCTCAAAAGGCGTAAAAACAACCAACAACAAAACGCCGAAAGGAAAGCTGTGATAAGTTGAAAGTTGAAAATTGAAAGTTGAAAGTTAGAAGTTCAAAGTTCAAAGTTCAAAGTTCAGAACTCCTGACCTGATGAACATTTTGTTGTTGATATATAGTCATATATGAAAAACATAGCACAAAACATTACTGTCGTGAAAATAATGTCGGGAATACAATAATGTTGAATTTTATGTTTAATAATCAACTTGTTACATTATTTGATGCCCCAAAATTACGACAATGTAATCTGTGCAAAGTCAGGAGTTCTGAATATTTATTATTAATTTCACCGTCAAATTGTAGTCACCATGAAAAACATGTTTTTTTTGACGATTGTTGTCGCCATTTTACACGCTTGTGGCAACAAGGTGGATAAGCTACCGCCTACTTTTTCAACAGCAGATATTCGCATTGCCGTGGCCGGATGTGACACTACAATCATTTCGCAAAGCGATGAATGGACTTTTGGAGATTGCCTGCTATTAGATAATCAAACTACAAATTATCCTCAATGCGAAGAAGTATTTTCGAATAGCGAGCCGCCTGCAAAAACACCCGGTATTTGCTCCGACAAGGTTTTAACAGTTAAATACGATTTTTTGAGTGAAAAATTTGAGCCTGTGCAAATAACAGGCAGCTGGTTCAAGCTAACAAAAAAATCGCTACAAGAAGCAAACATCGTAGTTAGCCCTAATTTGTCCGGCAAACCAAGAACGTTAAAAATCACTGTAGATAGAGGAGGAACAACAATAGCTGTTTCTCAATCAGGCTACTGAAAAGATTTTTAAACGCTTACTTACTTACTTACTTTTAACTACTTACTTTCAATCATGAAAATAAACAGAAAAAAATTCCGCACGGCCGGTGTGCTCGTACGCTGTGCGCTGTGCTGCCTGTGCCTTGCCCCCGCAGCGCTTTTTGCCCGTCATGGCAGAGAGGTCTCCAAGCGCGATTATCCGGCCATCGGCAAAACCATTCTCGACAGGAAATTGGAGCATCCCTACCTGCTGTTCGACAACCGGAGCAAGCAGGCCATTCTGGAGCGGGTCAAAACCGACCCGGAGTATGCGCAAATCATGGACCTGCTGCTCCAGCAGGGGCGCCGCATCATGCTCAACGCCACCGAGCCGCAGAAAGTGTTCAACGACCCGGCGTCGCGGTACTACCAGCAGCCGTCGTGGGAATCCTACGTGAGCTTTTACCTGAGCGGCGCGCAGCTGCTCGCCTTCCTCTACCAGATGACGGGCGACGAGGCATACGCGCAGAAGGCGTTTCGCTACGCCGACAAGCTGTGCGCGCTGGAGGGCTGGGCGGCAGGCGCTCACCGGTTCGACATCATCTACCCCAGAGTATGGCCATCCGGCGCTAAGGACGACGAGGTCGTATTTTCGTTCGACATCACCACCGGCGACTGCGCGCTGGGGCTTGCGCTGGTGTACGACTGGATTTATCCGGCAATCGGCAAGGCGCAGCGCGACCGCATACGGGGCGGGCTGCTGGAAAACGCCATCCTGCGCGTGCGGGGAGGATGGGAATACCACTGGTGGGCTTCGGCCTACAAATGCAACTGGGCGGCAATCTGCTACGGCGGCGTTGGCATGGCTGCGCTGGCGCTGCTGACCGAAGACCCCAACCTGACGGACGTGGTAGCCCGCAGCTGCGAAGGATTTGAAAAGATGGTAAGCAATTACGGCGACGATAACGGATGGGCCGAAGGCCGCTCCTACTCCTTCTACGGCATACGCGACGCTATCGCATTCCCCGACGCCATTAAGCGCCTCTCCAGCGGAAAGGTAAACCTCTTCGACACGCCCGGCTGGAAGCGTCCGGCCGACTTCGCCCTCTTCGGGTTGACGGGCGCTTTCAACGACGGAGCGGCCGGCGGGCCGGTCGGGTTCTCATATACGTACAACAAATTAGTGGAGGAATCGCGCGACGAAACGGCCATGTACTACCTGCAAACCTATCTGGGCGGCGAGCGCCGTTCGCTCAGTATATGGGAGCTCATCTGGCCGCGCCCAACGAGCGTCAAAGCCGTGAAGCCGTCCGTCGCCTCCAAATACTTCCCGAGCATCGACTGGGCGTTCATGCGAAGGGATTTCGACGAAGGCGTGCAGGTAGCCGTGAAGTGCGCCCCAGCCGACGACCCGCACCACGGGCACCTCGACGCCGGCTCATTCATCCTCACCCGAAACAGCGAAACCATTGTGGGCGAGGTGGAGCAACGCTTCTACGACCAGTTTTTCTTCAACGACGTGCGCTTCGACTACCTCTACGTGCGAAGTCTGGGGCATAACGTGGTGCACGTAAACGACGAAGAGCAATTTATCGCCAAACGCAAAGACCAACCCCGAATTGAAGGAGCCGGCGGGAAAATTGACCGCTTCGAAACCTTTCCGGACTACGATTATACCGTTATGGACGCTACAAAGGCGTATCCGGGCAAGCATCTGAAAAAATGGAAGCGCACCGTTGCGCTCGACAAGGAAAACGACGTTGTACTTGTGCTCGACCGCGTAGCCTGCGCCAAAGGAGACAAAATCGACGTGCTGTTTCACCCCGTAGCCGCCGCAACGGTGAACGGCGACGGGAAAACGGTCGGCTTCACCGGAAAAACCGCCCAAAGCGGAGTGGAGATGCAGCCCCTGCTCAATACGCCGTTTCGGCTGACGCGGCAAACGCAGTACACCGTCAGGGTGGTGAAGGACGATCCGCTACAGGCCATCCCCTGCCTGTATCTTACCCTCCAAGCGCCTTCGACCGGCACGGTAATCGGAACGGCATTCTACCCCGACGAGCTGAAAGGTATCGACATCTCGCTGGACGAAAGCGGGAAGTACCCCGTTATCCGCTACGCGCTGAAAGGGAAGATGTATGCGTATGAGTTTAGAGAAAACGAAGTCAAACTTTCGAAAAAATAGCGTAATTTTGCAAAACAAAAAAAACAACCTTATGAACTGTAAACCGTTTATCTTTTTAGCCCTGCTGGGCAGCGCCCATCTCTACGGGCAGAGCAATGTTTCCTGCGTGAATCCGATGATTGGCGCTACGCAAATGGGGCATACATTCCCCGGCGCATGCGTACCCCACGGCGCCGTGCAGCTAAGCCCCGACACGGACACCATTCCGCACAACGTTGACGGGGTGTACCAGAAGGACGTTTACCGCTACTGCGCCGGCTACCAGTACGACGACCCGACTATTGTCGGCTTCAGCCATACGCATTTCAGCGGCACCGGCCACTCCGATTTGGGCGACATCCTGCTCATGCCCGCCACCGGAACGCCAAAGCTGAACCCGGGAACGGCCAGCCGACCGGAAACGGGCTACCGCTCCCGCTTTTCGCACGCAACCGAAACGGCGCAGCCGGGATACTACGAAGTCGTGCTGGACGACTACCGGATAAAGGCGCAGCTCACGGCAACCGAGCGGGTAGGCGTGCACCGCTACACCTACCCCGCCGGCGAAAAGCAGCGCCTAATCCTCGATTTAATCCACGGAATTTACAGCTACGACGGCAAAACGCTGTGGGCCAACCTCCGCGTCGAAAACGATACGCTCCTCACCGGATACCGTATTACGAACGGTTGGGCGCGGGTGAACTATACGTATTTTGCCATTTCGTTTTCCTCGCCCGTCACGCACTATTGGTATGAAGAAAAGGAAAAGCCGAAGTACGCCGGCTTCTGGCGAAAATTCTCCACAGAAGACTTTCCCGAAATCGGCGGACGAAAAATTGTCGCCTGCTTTGAGTTCGACCGTCCGGCGTCGTCCGCGCTCGAGGTGCGCGTGGCGCTTTCGGCCGTCAGCACGGCGGGCGCCCTGCGAAACCTGAAGGCCGAAGCCGCCGGCAAGCCCTTTGACCAAATCCGCGCCGAAGCCCGGCAAAAGTGGGAGCGTGAGATGGAGCGCATAGACATTCAAGGCGCATCCGACGACAAGAAAACCATGTTCTACACGTCGCTCTACCATACGCTAATCAACCCCTCGCTCTACATGGACGTGGACGGGCAATACCGCGGCATTGACCACAACATCCATCAGGCCGATGGATTTACCAACTACACTGTCTTTTCCGTCTGGGATACTTACAGGGCTTTGCATCCGCTCTTCAACCTGATTAACCGTGCACGGAGCAGGGACATTGTCGAATCCATGCTGGCGCACTACGACCAGAGCGTGCACAAGATGCTGCCCATCTGGTCGCACTACGGCAACGAAAACTGGTGCATGATTGGCTACCACTCCGTTTCCGTGCTGGCCGACGCCATTGCCACAGGAATCCCCATCGACCGCAGGAGAGCGCTGGAGGCAATGCAGCGCACGGCCAACGTGCCCTACTACGGCGGCCTGAGCGACTACCTCCGGCTGGGTTACGTGCCGGTGGACGCTAAGAGCGACGGCTCGTCCATGACGCTGGAGTACGCCTACGACGACTGGACGATTTACCGTACCGCCCTTTCGGCCGGCCTCGCCGACGTAGCGGAAATCTACCGGAAGCGGGCGCTGAGCTATCAAAATGTTTTTCATCCCTCGTTACAGTTTGTGGGCGCCCGCTTGAGCGACGGGAGCTGGAAAAAAGACTTTAATCTCCTGAGCACGCACGGGCAGGGATTCATCGAGGGCAATGCGTGGAATTATTCGTTCTACGTGCCGCAGGATGTGAATGGCCTGATACGGCAAATGGGCGGCGAAGCGCAGCTCATCCGGCGCTTGGATTCGCTGTTCACCATGCGCCTGCCGGACGAGTTCTTTGCCGAAACGGAAGACGTAACACGAGAGGGCATCATGGGCAACTACGTGCACGGCAACGAGCCGAGCCACCACATCGCCTACCTCTACGCCTGGACTTCGCAGCCCTGGAAAACGCAGCGCCGCGTGCGGGACGTCATGAACCGCATGTACCGCGACGGCATCGACGGCCTGTGCGGAAACGACGACTGCGGACAGATGTCCGCATGGTACATCTTTTCGGCAATGGGCTTCTACCCCGTTTGCCCCGGATCGGGGCAATTCGTGCTGGGGGCGCCCTACTTTCCCTACCTCAAGGTCAACCTCGAAAACGGGCGGTCGATTGTCATCAAGGCCGACAAGGTGAGCGACAAGATGTGCTACGTGAAATCCGTCCGCCTCAACGGAAAGCCCTACCACAAGGCCTTCATCACCTTCGACGACCTTAAGGACGGCGCTGATCTCGCTTTTGAAATGTCCGCCTCTCCTAACAAAAAGCGGGTATTCGGCGAAAACGAAAAACCATACTCGATGACGAATAGAAATTAGGAATTAGGAATTAGGAATTAGGAATTACGAATTAGGAATTAGGAATTAGGAATTAGGAATTCATGTTACGCAGGGAAAGCGTTTCGACAGCCAAATGGCGCTGTAGAGACGCACAGCGTGCGTCTCGCGACAAAAATGGTGCTGATGCGCAAGGCACAGCGAGACGCACAGCGTGCGTCTCTACAGCGCTACCAATGGCGGAGCGGGACTTCCCGTCTCATAGCGCCGCAAAAAAAGAATTAGCCAAAAATACCACATTCGTGGTATTTTTTTTGCCGCAACAACGTCCTACCTTTGCGCTCGTAATTCATCGCAAAATACGCCTAAAGTTTTACCTGAAACACATGTACGCGCTGCATCAACATATTCCTGCATTTACGCCACGTGGCTTGCGCTTGCCAAGCCATTCGCTACACACCCGTGTGAGCGCATGGCTACATGCCCCCAACCTCATGCACGCATTCACGCCACCCGCAGGGAAAGCGCCTCGCGCCATTTTGCATTTTACATTCTGCATTTTACATTCCCGCAGGGAAAGCGCCATTTTACATTCTGCATTTTACATTATACATTCCCGCAGGGTGCGCACACACACACACACACACACACACACACACACACACACACACACACACCACCCGCAAATATAAGCTTTATTTTTCGCCTACACAACACTTTGCGTTTCCCAATTTCGATAGTATTATCGACAAATTGGGAGGCGCGGGTGCGCCTTTTAGCGTCAACCGGAATTTTCTAACCTTCGCAATAAAAATGACAGCATTCTACTTACAACGGCTAAAAAAGGAGCAGGCCATCATCCGCCTGTCGCGGGCAACCCGATGTTGCGGCGCGGCAAACAGCGCGACACCTTAAATCGCGTGGAGAGATTGTATGATAAGCTAACAAAAAAACAGAGCACCCCTTTATCCGACTGCAATTGGCTAAGGGGCGCTCCTCACGCTAAAAATTTCTTTTTAGGTATGACAAATTTATTTCATTTTGTTGGAACGCACAAGCATTTTCCAACTTTTCTTCCTCTTTTTTTTGCGCTGCTGCTTGGCGCCAACGCCGCAGCAGCCCAATCCGGCGTCTCCATTGCGGGCAAGGTGCTGGACGATCGCACAAAATCGGTGGCGGTTGGCGCTACGGTCAAGGTTGCGGGGAGCGCGCTGGGCGCCATTGTTGGCGCAGACGGCAGCTTTGGCTTTACCGTGCGCGCGCTGCCGGTAAGCCTCGAGGTGAGCCTGCTCGGGTACCGAACGCTGGAGCTGGACGTTTACGAGGCGCCCGCCGAGCCGCTCCTCATCTACCTCGTGGAGGACTTCAACGCGCTTAGCGAGGTGGTGGTGGTGGGCTACGGGACGCAGAAGCGTAACGAAATCACCGGCTCTCTGGCCTCCGTTCCGTTGGCCAACCTGCAGCAGGCAAGCGCTACTCCGTCGTTCGACAACCTGCTGAGCGGCGCGGTGGCGGGCGTGCACGTTACGCAGAGCTCGGGGCAGCCGGGCGCATCGTCCTCCATCCGCATCCGCGGCGGGAACTCCATCACCGGCGGCAACGAGCCCCTCTACGTCATCGACGGGCAAATCATGTACAACAACAACGCCGCAACCTCTGCCGGCGTAGGCTATGCGGGAGCAGGGCTTAACGCGCTCGCTACGATCAACGCCGCCGACATTGAGTCCATCGAAGTGCTCAAAGACGCCTCGGCGACAGCCATCTACGGCTCACGCGGGGCCAACGGCGTTATCCTCGTTTCCACCAAAAAGGGGGCGGGGAAGGACAGGATAACCTACGCCGGAAGCGCCGGGCAAAGCGTTGTGGGCAAAAAGCTCGACCTGCTCAACGGCCGCGAATGGGCGCTGCTGCGCAACGATATCATTG